>NZ_JAWOAI010000402.1:0-9278 GCF_033194735.1 Streptomyces sp. W16 | reverse complement strand
TGGCGGCTGGCCGAGCGCGCCGAGGCTGCGGCGGAACGAGCCCGCTGACCCGGGGTTACTCAGGGTTTACACCCCCTGCCTACGATGACCGACCTACCGGCCAGTACCTTGTGCACGATGTAGTTGCACACTCTTGTGTTCCGTCTTGTGTTTCCGTTCTGGGGGAGGTCCCGCCATGGCCGACGACACCGCCGTCGACACCCGCCCGACGAAGATCATGTACGTCGCCGAGGCCACCGCCCACGGCGGCCGGGACGGCTATGTCAGCAGCCAGGACGGCCAGCTCTCCCTCCAGGTCGCGATGCCCCCGGCACTGGGCGGCGACGGCAACGGCACCAACCCCGAGCAGCTCTTCGCGGCCGGCTACAGCTCCTGCTTCCACAACGCGCTGGTCCTCGTCGGCCGCCGGGCCGGCTTCGACCTGACCGGTTCCACGGTCGCCGCGAAGGTCGGCATCGGCCCCAACAAGCAGAAGGGCTACGGCCTCGCGGTCGCCCTGAGCGTCTCCCTGCCGATCCTCGACTCGGACATCGCGGCGAAG
Organism: Streptomyces sp. W16; assembly: GCF_033194735.1. Lineage (NCBI taxonomy): Bacteria > Bacillati > Actinomycetota > Actinomycetes > Kitasatosporales > Streptomycetaceae > Streptomyces > Streptomyces sp. W16. The sequence continues at coordinate 8,737 of NZ_JAWOAI010000402.1, read as the reverse complement.
CTGGTGGACGCGGCCCACGAGGTCTGCCCGTACTCGAACGCGACGCGCGGGAACATCGACGTCACGATCCTGCTTGGTTGAAGCAGGACAGCGGGTCGGCGGAACCAGGAGTGCGGACGTGGACGTGAACGGCGTGGTGGCCGAGGGCTTCGAGCCGGTCAGGGAGGCGTTCGCCGCCAACTTCGAGGTGCGCGGGGACCGGGGCGCGGCGGTGACGGTGTACCGGGACGGGCACCAGGTCGTGGACCTGTGGGCCGGCACGAAGGACGTCGACGGCACCGCGCCCTGGCAGCGGGACACGGCTCAGATCGTCCGCTCCGCGACGAAGGGTGTGGCCGCCGCGGCGCTGCTCCTGCTCGCACAGCGCGGGGAACTGGATCTGGACGCTCCGGTGGGCGAGTACTGGCCGGAGTACAAGACGGCCGGCAAGGAACGCACCCTGGTGTGGCATCTGCTCGCGCACCGCGCGGGCGTGCCGGTGCTGGACCACCCGCTGACCCCGGAGCAGGCCGCCGACCCGGTACTGGGCGCGCAGGCGGTGGCGGCGCAGGCGCCGGTGTGGGAGCCGGGCACGGACCACGGCTATCACGCGCAGACGTACAGCTGGCTGACCGGTGAACTCGTCCGCCGGGTGACGGGCCGGTCGATCGGCACGTGGATCGCGGAGGAGATCGCGGGCCCGCTCGGAGCGGACCTGTGGGTGGGCCTGCCGTCCGGCGAGGCGGGCCGGGTGGGCCGAGTCGCACAGGTCGAGGCGGCTCCGCCGGACGCGCACGCACTCCGCGTCCGCCCCAAGCGGACGGTCTCCGAGGCGTACGCGAACCCCGACTCCCTCACCCGGCGCGCGTTCGGGGCGATCACCCCGATGCCGGACGAGAACGACCCGGCGTACCGGGCCGCTGTACTCCCGGCGTCGAACGGCATCGCGACGGCGGACGGCCTGGCCCGTTTCTACGCCTCCCTGATCGGCGAACTGGACGGCGGGACAAGGCTGTTCACCCCGGAGACGGTCGAACTGGCCCGTACGGAACGCTCGTCGGGCCCGGACCGCGTGCTGGTGATCAACACCCGTTTCGGCCTTGGCTACATGCTGCACGGCGGCGCGTCCCCGCTGCTGTCCGCCGGCTCCTTCGGCCACCCGGGCCGGGGAGGTGCGCTCGGCTTCGCCGACCCCGAATCGGGCATCGCGCTCGGCTATGTCACCAACGGTTTCCGCAAGAGCGTGACGGCGGACCCGAGGGCGCAGGCGCTGGTGAAGGCGGTACGGGAGTCCTTGCCGTAGCCGGAATGGACGGGGCCGGGCGGGATGTTGCCCGTCCATGACGCCCAAGAACGACTCTCGCACGATCACCAACCCGCGCACGCTCCACGACCCGACACCCTTCGGCTACAGCCACGCGGTGTCGGCACCCGGCGAACTCGTCTTCATCGCGGGCCAGTATGCCTCCGACCCGACGGGTGCCCCGGTACCGGGCGACTTCGCGGCGCAGGTGGACCTGGCCTTCGACCGGCTCCGCGCGGTCCTGGAGTCGGTGAACCTCGGCTTCGAACACGTGGTGCGGCTGGGCACGTTCGTCGTCGACCACGACCTCGCGAAGCTGGAGACCCTGGGCAGGGCGCTGCACGCGCACTTCGGCGACCGCCTCCCCGCCCAGACCCTCAGCGGGGTCGCGTCCCTCGCGTTGCCGGGGATGCTGTTCGAGGCGGACGCGGTGGCGGTACGCCCCTGACCGGCGGTGACGCCGGTCAGGGGGCCGTTGACCCGCTGGAGCTCGGTCAGCCCTCGGACTCCGACGACGGGAGGTAGGCGCCGGGTACGTCGTCCGGCGCGTAGATCTTGCTGTCGCCGGGGTACGGCTTGGTCCAGTTGTGGGTCTGGTACCAGGTGTAGCGGTTCATCTGGGTGGGGTTGGCGTAGTCGGGCACGGCGTGCGGGCCGGTCAGCCGCTGATGCGAGGCCCAGGTCTTCCACTGGGCCGCGAGCGCCTTCTCGGCCGCCGGTACGGACACGGACGTCGGCGCGGCTGCCGCCCTGGTGTCCTGGGCCGCCGGGGTGTCCGAGCCGCAGGACGGCTGGGGGCTCACGCCGAGGGTCAGCGAGGTCCGGTTGGGGACCGCCGTGAACGGTGTGTCGTCGGCCTTGTTCGTGAACGCCCCGTACATCGGGGTGGCCGCGCTGTCGAGCTGGTTCATCGGGTGGATGCCGAGGATCTGCTCGATCGTGCGGACCATGGTGATCTGCGAGTAGTAGTGGTCGTCGACCGTGCTGTGGTTGGCGTAGGGGCTGATGACCTGGACCGGGGCGCGGTGGCCGTCGACGTGGTCGAGGCCGGCCTGGGAGTCGTCCTCGACGACGAAGATCGCCGAGTCCTTCCAGTACGAGCTGTGGGTGATCTTGTCGACCATCCGGCCGACCGCGAGGTCGTTGTCGGCGACCTCGGCGGCGGCATTCGCGGGACCGCCGGTGTGGTCGTTGGAGAACCAGAACATGTTCAGGTTCGCCGGGCCGCTCTTGTCGAAGTCCTGCTGCCAGATCTGCTCTTTGTAGATGTCCGGGACATCGAGGTCGAACAGCGGGAAGCCCTGCACCGACACGTCGTTGAGGGAGGGAATCGCCGAGCCCGTCTTGATGGGATAGGCAGTCTGCGCTCCGGTCGCGGCCATGTTCTTGCTGTCGCAATACAGGTTCTGCCAGTTCGCGCCGGCCGGCTTGGTCTCCAGCGACTGGAACTCGCCGAAGTCCTTGACGGACTTCCCGGCCGCCTGCGCGCCGGTCCAGATGAACCCGGACTTCTGATGACCGAGGACGTCGTTCTCGGTGTCGTAGCTGCGCGTGTACTCGCCGGCCGAGGACTCGGTGTACTCCGGATTGTCCGACTGCATCAGCCAGTTGTGGCCCTCGGCGGAGTTGGTGCCGATGTCGTAGAAGTTGTCGTAGAGCCCGAACTGCTCGGCCAGCGCGTGCTGGTTGGGCGTCACGTTCTCGCCGAACTGGGTGAGCGAGGCGTTGCCGTTGCCCTGCGGGAGGTCACCGAAGACCTGGTCGTAGGTGCGGTTCTCCTTGACGAGCAGGAAGACGTGCTTGATCGTCGACGGGTCGCCGAGGCGCGCCGGGACCGGGACGGCCTTCGTGTGGCTCTTGCCCTTGGCGGTGGTGACCGAGCCGGGCGTCCAGCCGTTCTGCTTGAAGACCTTGGCCGTCTGCGACCTGACGACGAGGTCGCTCGGCAGCGTGAACTGCGTCAGGCTCGACGTCGTGTCGTGCGTGTTGTGGCCGGCGGCGTCGGGACGGAGCGCGTCGACGCCACGGGTGTTGGCGACGACGACCTGCTTGCCGTTGGCCGTGATCCCCGAGGGGAAGTAGTCGGTGGGGAGCAGGCCGATGTAGCGGGCGGGCTGCTGCGGGGAGTTGTAGCGGTAGACGGCGACCGCGTTGGCGCGGCCGAGCGTGACCAGCAGCCGGCCGTCGTCGGTGAGTGTCACCGCGTTCGGCTCGTAGCCGACGGACGCCTCGGGCCACGGCTGGGTGGCGATGGTCTGGACGACCTTGTCCTTGCGGGTGTCGATGACCGACACGCTGTTGTCGGCGGTGTTGGTGACGAACACCGCGCCCTTGCTCGCGTACACGGCGGTCGGGTGCAGTCCTACGGCGATGGTGCCGACGGCGGCGGACGGGTCGGCGGTGTCGATGACGCTGACCGTGCCGGTGGTGCTGGCGCCGGTCTTGGGGTTCGCGGGCACGTCGGTGCCGTAGGAGTTGATGGTGGTGTCGCCGGCCTTCGCCGGGCGCCCGCCCTCGTTGCTGACGTACAACTTGCCGCCGACCAGGGCGATTCCGCGCGGGGCGGTGCCAACTGTCCAGCTCTGCTTGATGGTTCCGGTCGCCGCGTCGATGGCGACGACCTTGTTCTGGCCGTTGACCGCGGAGTACACGGTGGAGCCGTCGGCGGAGAACACGGCCGCGCCCACGAGCGCCTGCTTGGCGCCGTCGGCCGCGATCGGGACGGCGGTGGGGGCGGCGAGAGTTCCGTCGGCGTTGACGGTGAACTTGGTGTAGCCGTTCGCCTGCCCCAGCCACAGCTGCTTGCCGTCGGGCGAGTAGGTCGGGCCTTCCTGGCCGACGGCGCCGGTGCTGATGCGCAGGTCGTCCGCCGCGCTGGTGCCGACCTTCTGCTTCACCTGACCGGTAGTCAGATCCATGATCACCAGAGACGCGTCGCCGTCGGCGATCGAGGCCGCGAGGTGGGTGCCGTCCGGGCTGACCGTCGACGACATGATCTTGCCGTCGTTGATGACGGTGCGGCTGCCGTACGGCTTGATGTACTGGTCGCTGGAGATGACCTGGCCGTTGGCGGTGGTCTGGCCGACCTGCTGGGTGCCGAACTGGTATGTCGAGGCGACCGCCGTGCCCGTGACGCCGAGGGCGACGGCGATGCCGGCCGTCACGAGCAGTGCCCGGCGGCCGACGTGTCTGCCGAAGAGGTTGACCTGGTTTTTCTCGTTGATCCGACGCTGGCGGGTTACCTGCACGGAACTGTTCCCTTCAGTGGGTGTCGAGCAGATCGACGTTGCCGTCGAACTGCCACAGCGGATTCGGGGCATCGCCGGTCGAAGTCCGCACCAGGAAGTAGCCGTTGACTTCCTTGGGACCGTCGCCGTCCGCCACGAACCGCCCGTCCGAGGTGATGTCGAGCTGGTAGATCGCCGTCCCCGTGACCGCGACCCCGGGGAGATGCCAGCTCACGACGCAGCGCCAGTCGTTGCCCGCGCCCTCCTGGGCGGCCTGGCCGTCGCTCTTGGTGCAGGCCGCCGAGGTCCGCAACTGGGCCTCGGTGACGGCGGGCCGGTGGAGTTGCCGCGTCTGCAGTCGATAGAGGTGGGCGAACACGGTCGCAAGGGACTTCTGCACCTTCCCCTGCTCGATCCCGGAGCCCGTCGACGGCGTCGCCACGGCGACCGCCCCCACGGTGACGGCGGTCAGCGCGGCCAGCGGCAGCAGCCCGACGGTGATCGCGCGGCGCCCGGAACCGTCGTAGGCCGGGTTGGTGAAGTCCCGCCGTACGAACAGCACATGGGCCAGCGCGGTCGCGAGTACGGCCCACGACAGGCTGACCGCGACGCCGATGAGGAGCGGGGCGAGCTGGGCCGGGCTGGTGAACAGGCCGTTCCAGGCGATGAAGGCGTAGCCGGGCAGGGCGAGGCGCACCGCGACGGGCAGCGGCAGCATCTGGGCGACCTGCATCGAGAAAGCGACCAGCACGGGCAGCAGCAGCCCCATCGAGGACCGCCCCAGCGCGACCGACCCGAGGAGTCCGATCGCGGCGAGGGCCAGGGTCGGCGCGAGGGCACAGAGCCAGGCGAGCAGGACCCGTCCGGCCGCGTCCCCCGGCCCCAGCAGGTGACCGTCGAGACCGACCAGGGGCTGGTTGCCGACGGCCACGAGCCCGCCGACCGCGCTGGACCCGGCCAGCCCGGCCACCAGAACCACTATGACGGTGAGGCTGGCCAGCGACTTCGCCACGAAGATCCGCGCGGGCGAACGGACCGCCACCAGCAGATGCCGCCAGGTGCCGAGCCGGTCCTCGGCCGCGAACACGTCACCGGCGACGAGCGAGGTCAGCAGCGGAAGCGCCCAACTGCCCGCGAACCCAAGCATGACCAACGGCCCGGCCCACCCCGTGGCGTGCATCCAGCGGCCGAAGAGAGTGTCGGAGGGGAGCGTGCTCTGCCCGCTCACCCCGGCGACGAAGAGCGCGGGCGCGACCCAGCAGGCGAGGACCAGCAGCCGGATCCGCCACTGCGAGACCAGCTTGACGAGTTCGAAGCGGTAGCCGCGCGCGACCGATACACGGCGGGCCACGGCGACGGGTTCGACGACGGCGGTCGCGCTCATCGACCGGCCTCCTGATCGGTGAGGGCGAGGAACGCGGCCTCCAACGGCGATACCACGGGCGCGAGTTCACGCACCGCGATACCCGACCGCACGAGCCCGGCCACCAGTTCGTCGAGGGCGGGTGTCAGCGCGCGCACGACGAACACCTCGGCGTCCTGCCGTACTCCGCTGTCGTCGACGATCCGAATGCCGGCCGTGTCGGCGCCGAGCCGGCGCGCGGCCTCGGGGTCGGACGTCCGCAACCGGTACTCAAGCTCGCGGCTCTCGGCGGCCAGCTTGCTCAACGGGCCGGAGAAGACGACCCGTCCGGTGGCGAGGATGGTGACCTCCGAGCACAGCGCCTCCAGGTCGTCCATACGGTGGCTGGAGAGCACCACGCCGGTCCCGTCGGCGGCGAGTCTGCTGAGCACCCCGTGCACATGTCTCTTGCCCGCCGGATCAAGGCCGTTGGACGGTTCGTCGAGCACGAGGAGGCGGGGCTTGGTGAGCAGGGCTGCGGCGAGCCCGAGCCGTTGCCGCATACCGAGCGAGAAGCCGCGGGCCCGGTCGTCGGCGACATCGGTGAGCCCGACCTGGTCGAGCACGTCGTCGATCCCCGCCGTCCGCGCGTCATGACCGCGCAACGCGGCCAGCGCGGCTAGGTTCTGCCGGGCGGTGAGCGAGGGGTAGAGACCGGGCCCGTCCACGAACCCGGCGACACCGTCGGGGGCGGCGAACGCCCGCCCGACCTGCCTACCCAGGATCTCCAGGCGCCCACCGTCGGCGACGGCCAGCCCCAACAACAGCCCGAGCAGGGTGGTCTTGCCGGCCCCGTTCGGCCCGACCAGACCGTGGATCTGTCCCTGCGTCACATCCAGATCGACACCGTCGAGCGCGACGACATCGCCGAAGCACTTGGTGATCCCGCCGGCCCGGACCGCGTAGCGTCTGCCCATGAGCCCCTTCTTTCGAATCCTCAGGGACCCTAGGGGCACCACACATCACACACACAGACAGCCGTCTGAACGCCCATGGAACGGATCGTCAAGTCGTCGGCAAGCCCGGTGAAGAAACGGTCAACCCGCCCGCAACATAAGCCCGATCCCAGCCACAAGCAGCAAGGCGGCGGCGATACGGGGCGCCCCGAACCGCTCCTTGAAGAAGACGGCCCCGATGGCCGCGCCGACGATGATCGACGACTCGCGCAGGGCGGCGATGGGGGCGAGGGCCGCACGGGTCTGGGCCCACAGGACGAGTCCGTACGCCAGCACGGACAGGGCGGCGCCGAGGAAGCCGACGGCGACGAACGGCCGTAGGGCCGGTAGGAGTTGACCACGCCGGAGATAGAACGCGTAGACCGGGATCATCCAGCCCTGGACAGCCATCAGCCAGGCGATGTACCCCAGCGAGGACCCCGAGGCACGCACACCGAGCCCGTCCACGACGGTGTACGCGGCGATCGACAGACCCGTCGCCAACGCGGCCCCGATCGCCGTCCAGTTGGGCCGCCGCCCGCGCATCCCCCACAGCGCGACACCGGTCAGCCCCGTGCACGACAGCGCGATACCGGCCGCCGCCCACCCGTCGGGCACCTCGTGCGCGAAGACGGCGGCGAAGACGGTGACGACGAGGGGCGCGGTGCCGCGCGCGATCGGATAGGCCTGCCCGAAGTCCCCGAGCCGGAACGACTTCATCAGCAGGAGGTAGTACGCGAGATGGATCAGCGCGGACACCCCTATGTACAGCCACGCCCCGGCGGCCGGAAACGCCGTGAACGGCACGAGCGCCAACCCGATGACCGTCCCACCACCCGCGATGAGCGTGAACCCGACCAACTTGTCGGTGATCTGATGCGCGAGAGCGTTCCAGCAGGCATGCGTGACGGCGGCGAGCAGAACGGCGGCGGCGACCAGTGGTGTCACGAGGTCTGCTCGCGCACGTCCACCAAGGTGGCACCGGCGTACGCGACAAGTTCCTTGGGTTCCATGGGAAACACGGCATGCGGATTGCCTGCGGCGGCCCACACGACGTCGTGCGCGAGCAGCGAACGATCAGCGAGCACACGGGTCTTCGTACGGTGTCCAAAGGGCGGCACGCCTCCGATGGCATACCCGGTCGTCTCCCGTACGACGTCGGCCTTGGCCCGGGTGACCTTCTCGACGCCGAGCTCCTCCCGAACCCGCTCCACGTCCACCCGCGATGCCCCGTCCATCAGCACCAGTACCGGTACCCCGTCCGCCGCGAAGATCAGGGACTTGCAGATCTCACTCAACTCGCACCCGATCGCGGCGGCGGCCTCGGCTGCGGTACGGGTGGCGTCCGGGAAGCGCCGGATGCTGCTGAGTAGTTCCCCGAGTCCCAACTCCCGCAAGGCTTCGGCGAAACGGGGGTTGGCGCCGGAGTCTGAGTCCTGGGTGTTTTCGCTGTCGTTCGTGGTCATGTGAGGCACGCTAGCGGGGGGTGTACGGGGCCTGCGACTGAGTTCTTACCGTTGGGCCACTCGCTTCTTTGTCAGTGTCGGGATTGCGTGAGCCGAGTAAAGGGCGCTCCCTGCGGTCGCGTCGGCTACGCCGATTCCGCTGCGCTCCACCCTTGACTCACCTCACACAATCCCGTTTCAGAAGCGAGCGAGCGGCCCAGGGAGAGCAATGGGGGGCCGAGGCATGCCAACCCCTTACGTCGGCTGCGTCCGCAACCGGCGGAGAGGGACGCGACCGCGCCTCGCCAGCACGCCGCGCCGGCTCAGCGGCCAACGGCGAGTGGCTGGATCCCCGAGGGCGGGAGGGGAGAGAGGGAGGGGGAGGTAGGGGTCCCAAAAAAGTGTGTCACTTTCCCTGGAAGTGACACACTTCTACGGCACCCACC
>NZ_JAWOAI010000401.1:0-9278 GCF_033194735.1 Streptomyces sp. W16 | reverse complement strand
CCCCATCCTCCGCAACCGCCCCGCCCCGCCCTGGCCCGGAAACCCCGGAGGCACCCGCGGAACCCCCGCCGGCCCCGCCACCGCCGCCAGCAGCACCTCCCGCGCCTTCTCCTCGCCCAGACCGAACAACGCCGGCGCAAGCAACGCCCGCACCATCGGCGGCACGGCACAGTCCTCGATCCGGACCGGGATCAGCTTCTCCCGCCCGGCCAGCTTCGCCGTCCACTCCTCCGTGGTCCACCGCTCGGGTTCGAAGTACGCGGCCGAGAACAGCGCCACCATCGGCCCGGCCGCCAGGGCCTGGTCCATGTTGAGGATGACGTTCTCCCCGGCCCCCCAGTGCCAGACACCCAACTCCGCCTCGTACCCGGCATCCTGCAACTGCCAGGCCACCCACTCCGCCCACGCGAGATCCGCCCCCGCATGCGAGACGAACAACCGCACTCCGCCCGGCACATCCCCGACACCCGCCACCCGAACCCCCCGTACCAGCCCCGCGCCCTGCCGCCACCGAGACTAGAACCCACCCAGACCACCGCACACAGGCTTTCAACCAATCCCAGCCGATGAACGCGGCAAAAGGCACAAAGGTCCTCACTCACCCCACCACAGAGGACAGCGCGACCAGCACCCCACCTGGAACGGGAAGCTGTATGGCGGTAGTTGTCAGTGGTCGTTATTGGTAGTCGCTGACCCACCTCGGACGGCCCGGCAAGTGTGGCGGTGGAGTGCTCGTCGTCCGGGGCGGAGTGGCCGAAGTCCCTTGATCCAGCCTGCCGAGGTCAGAGAACCTGACTCCGGGCTTGAGCCCAACTTCTGGCCGCTGTACATGTACACGGGCACGTCGATCCCCATCGAGCAGTGGCGGTCGAGGATGTGCCTGGACACCTGGGTCCAGGCGGGACGGAACGGACGGAAACGACATGGACGATCACCTCGACGCCGCGCTCAGAGCGCTGTCTTGGAACCCGGCGACACCGGCCGGCGTGCTGCTGCGACTGCTCAAACTTGACCACCGGGACGTGCGGAGAACCGTCGCCCAGCGCGCCCACCTGCCGCTGGAGGTCGTCGACGCGATCCTGGCGGACCCCGAGCCGAGGCTCCGGCAGGATTTCGCCGACAGCGTCTCGGCCGACCCCGCGCAGCGCGCCCGGCTCGTCGACGATCCGTCGCCGAAGGTCGTTCTCGCCCTCGCCATCGGGCCGACGCCGTACCGGGGCCGGGTGGAGCCGCTGCCGGACTGGGCGTACGAGCGGCTGCTGAAGAACCCGGACGAGCGCATCCGCCACGAGAGCGTCCTGTGGTCCGTCGTCCCCGCCCATGTCCTGGCCGGCCTGGCGGACCACCCCGACAGCGTCCTCCGCAGGGCGTCCTGCCGTGCGTGGGAGGAACTGCCGGACGCCACACGCGAGTTGCTGCTCCGGGACGACGACCTGAAGGTGCGGCAGGCCGCCGCCGTGCAGGTCTGCCGCGAGGACGCGGACCGGACGGCGTGGCTGGTCGAAAGCCTCGGCAACTCGTGGCCGGTGGACGAGGTACTGCGGACCGGGCTGCTGAGCCGCGAGTTCGCCGAGCACATGGTGGCCCAGCCACACCCGGTCTCGGTGGCCGCGAACCCCTCCCTCCCACCGGACCTCGTACGGCAGTTGGCCGTCGACCCGGACCCGCGCATCCGCCTCGTCGTCTCCGCCCGGCCGGAACTGACCGAGCCGGAGCGCGCGGCCATCGACTACACCGTGGACCCCGAGGCACGCCTACGCCCGCTGGACTGGGTGTGGGACGCCCGCGAGGACGTCGAGGTCCTGCGCCGGTGTGCGACGTCCGCGCACACCTGGCTCCGTCGCAGTGCCGCGGTGTGCCCGGCCCTGCCGCCCGACATGGTCGAACTCCTCGCCCGGGACGAGGACTTCGCCGTACGGCTGCTGCTGTGCGAGTTCCATCCCGAGCCGCCGCCGGAGCTGCTGCTCGACCTGTATCTGTACGGCAGTCACCGGGCCGTGGAGATGCTGATCGCCAAGCCCGGGTTCCCGTCGGCGGGGTTGGCGGCCCGTTTCCTGGACTCCCCTGATCCGCGCCAACGTCGGCTGGCACTGCGTGATCCCGCGCTGACCCCCGAGGACCTGGACCGGCTCAGTCGTGAGGGACTGCCCGGGTTGGTCGCCCGGGACCCGCGGCTGCCCTTGGCACGGATCCGTGAACTGCTCGCCGATCCCGACATGCTCGGCTCCGTCGCCGGCAATCCCGCGCTCCCCGTCGAGGACATGCAGCGGCTCCTCGACGCGGCGGGAGTGCCCGACTGATCGCTCGCCGGCTGGTCTCTGTTGAGACAACAAAAGGCAACACCTCTCACAGCTTTCCCCCACGCCACCTACAGTTCGAAGGACTGATAACGGGGAGAGGACTGCGCCATGCGCAAGGGGGTAAAGGCCACCGTCATCGGCAGTGTGTTCGCCGTGATGGTGTCGGGGGCGGGGTACGGGGCGTACAACCTGGTGTCCGCGCTGGGTGGGAGTTCGGGTGTGGGGGGTTCCGGCGGGCCCGCGCCCGTGAAGACCGGGCCGCCGAGCGCGTCGGAGGTCAAGGCGGCGACGGCGAAGTTCTTCGCGGCCTGGGAGAAGGGGCAGGCGGTGACGGCGGCGTCGTACACGAACAACGACGCGGCGGCCGACACCGTGCTGGAGTCCTACAGCGGGGCCGGGCACATCACCGGCGTGAAGATCACTCCCGGTACGACGACCGGGGCGACCGTGCCGTTCACGGTGAAGGCAACGGTGTCATACGACGGGAAGTCGAAGCCGCTGACGTACAGCAGCCGACTGACCGTCGTGCGCGGCAAGACCACCGGGCGGGCCCTCGTCGACTGGCAACCGGCCGTCATTCACCCGGAGTTGAAGACCGGCGACACCTTCGTCACCGGGGAGTCCGCGAGCCCGGCGATCGAAGCCGTGGACCGGAACGGGACCGTGCTGACGAAGGAGAAGTACCCGTCGCTGGGGCCGATCCTGGACGAGCTGCGCTCCAAGTACGGTGACAAGGCGGGTGGTTCGCCCGGTATCGAGCTGTCGATCAAGCACGATGTCGCGGACTCGGCCGACACCACGCTGCTGACCCTGGAGAAGGGCAAGGCAGGCAAGGTGCGCACGACGCTCAGCGCGAGCGCGCAGGCCGCGGCGGAGAAGGCCGTGACGAAGTACTCGGAGTCGTCGATCGTGGCCCTGCAGCCGAGCACCGGGCAGGTGCTGGCGGTCGCCAACAACCGCAACGACGGCTTCAACGCCGCGTTCCTGGGGCAGTTGGCGCCCGGCTCGACCATGAAGATCATCAGCGCTGCCACGCTCATCGACACCGGGCTGACCTCGATGAACCGCCCGGCGCCCTGCCCGCCGTCCGCGATCTCGGAGAGTCAGACCTTCCACAACCTGACGGGCCTCAAGCCGGACGAGGGCGCGACGCTGGCCGACAGTTTCGCCCGCTCCTGCAACACGGCGTTCGTGAAGTTCGCCGACTCGGTCAAGGTGGACTCCCTGACCAGGGAGGCCGAGGACCGCTTCGGGCTCGGCCGGGACAACTGGAAGACCGGCATCCCGTCCTTCGACGGCTCGGTTCCCGCCTCCGGCGGCCCGGACACCGCGGCGAACCTGATCGGCCAGGGCCAGGTGCAGATGAGCCCGCTGAACATGGCGTCGGTGACGGCGACCGCGAAGACGGGCACGTTCCGCCAGCCGGTGCTCGTCGCGCAGAGCCTCGACGACCGCCAACTGGCCACCGCACAGGGCCTGTCGGCGAGTACGTCGGCCCAACTGCGGGCGATGATGTACCGCACCGCGACCAGCGGCACCGCGGCCGGCGTGATGGCCGGGCTCGGCCCGAACATCGGCGCCAAGACGGGATCGGCCGAGGTGGACGGGCAGTCGAAGTCCAACAGCTGGTTCACCGGCTACCGCGGCGATGTCGCGGCGGCGGCCATGACACAGGACGGCGGCCACGGCATCGACGCCGCGGGCCCGATCGTCCGGGCGGTGCTGGCGGCGAGTGGCTGAACTCACTCCTACCGGAAAGGGAACTCACCCGCACAGGACGGGACTCTAGGGTGGGCGTGGTCGTTGGGGTGTGAGAGAGCCGAGGGCGACGGGGGCCCAAAGGGATTCGCGGAGGATCGGGAACTGTGGGCACGAGGGGCAAGAAGAAGGTCGTCGCCGAGCGGCGGAAGGCGAGACCCGCCATGGTCGGCGGAGTGATCGCCGTGGCCGTCGTCGGCGCGGGCGTCGGCGCCTACGCGCTGTACGACGGCGGAGCGTCGGCCGAGGCGCGCACGTCGACCACCGCGGACCACAAGGCCATCAAGAAGGGCCCGTTGACGGCGGCCGAGGTCCAGACGACCGCGAAGCGGTACCTGGCCGACTGGCAGCAGGGCAAGGTCGCCCTGGCCGCCGCCGCGACCGACAAGTCGACGGCGGCCACCGCGCTGCTCACCGGCTACAGCAAGAACGCCCACATGACGGGCATCACCGTCACCGAGGGCACCCCCACCGGCGCCAAGGTCCCCTTCTCCGTGAAGTGCACGGTGTCGTACAAGGGCCTCACCAAGCCGATGACGTACGCCACTTCACTCACCGTCGTGCGCAGCGCGAAGGACGGCAAGCCGTACGTGCAGTGGCACGCCTCCGTCGTCCACCCGGATCTCGCGGACGGCGACACCCTGGTGACGGGCGAGTCCGGCACCCCGCCGATCAAGGCCTACGACCGGGACGGCGGCGAGCTGACGACGGCCAAGTACCCGTCTCTGGGGCCGGTGTTGGACGGGCTGCGGGAGAAGTTCGGCAAGAAGGCCGGCGGCAAGGCGGGCATCGAACTCCAGGTCATCCGGGGCAAGAAGTCCAAGCAGTCGGACAAGACGCTCGTCGAGCTGAGCAAGGGCACGCCGGGCAAGGTGAAGACGACGCTCAGCCCGACGCTCCAGGCGGCGGCGGAGACGCAGGTCAGCAAGCAGAAGAACTCCTCGGTCGTGATGATGCGCCCGTCGACCGGCGAGATCCTGGCCGTCGCGAACGCCTCGCACGGATTCAACGTGGCCTTCCAGGGCTCGCTGGCCCCCGGCTCCACGATGAAGATCGTGACGTCGACGATGCTCTTCGAGAAGAACCTCATCACCCCGGACGCGTCCCACCCCTGCCCCAAGACGTACAAGCTGGCGGGCTGGACCTTCCACAACGACGACGACTCGGAGATCAAGAAGGGCACGTTCAAGATGGCCTTCGGGGCCTCCTGCAACAACGCCTTCATCAACTTCGCGCCCAAGCTGTCCAACAGCGACCTGACGACCGAGGCCCAGCAGGTCTACGGCCTCGGCATGAACAACTGGGCCATCGGCGTCCCCACCTTCGACGGCTCGGTCCCGGTGCAGAGCGGCGCGCAGATGGGCGCCTCGCTGATCGGCCAGGGCGGGGTCCGGATGAACCCGCTGAACATGGCGTCGGTCGCCTCCACGGTCGACACGGGCACCTTCCACCAGCCGTACCTGGTCTCCCCGACGGTCGACAACCGCACGATCGCGAAGGCCTCGCGCACGATGTCGTCGACGACGCAGGCCGAGCTGAAGGAAGTCATGAAGTACACGGCGGACTACGGCACGGCGACGAAGGCGATGGCCGGACTCGGTCCCGACTACGGCGCGAAGACCGGCTCGGCGGAGGTCGACGGGCAGAAGAAGCCCAACGGCTGGTTCACCGCGTACAAGGGCGACCTCGTGGCCGCCGGCGTGGTGCAGGCGGGCGGCCACGGCGGCGACACGGCGGGTCCGATCGTGGCGGCCCTGCTGAAGCTGGGCGCGAGCCTCGGCGGCTGAACCCCCGGGCCCCTACGGGGAGTTCAGCTCGCCACGGGTGCGGCGGCCGTATAGGTCCGCCGCAGGAACCGCATGATCGTCTTCGTCTCGAACTGGACGACGGAGACGCCCTGTTCGGAGTGGAACTCGACGACTGCCTGTACCCGGCCGCACGGCCACACCCGGACCTCGCCGCTGCCGGCGGGGGCACGCAGCCCCTGTTCCAGCAGCGCCCGGTCGAAGGTCCATTCATGTGGTCCGGGCAGGTCGATACGGACGGCTCGCGGATCGGATTCGGGGTCGTACCGCAGGACGACGGGGACCGCGTCACGGTCCATCCGGTCCACGTCCTCGTCGGTGACGATATGGGCTCGCGCGTACTGTTCGACTACGGACATCGGGCGGCCCCTTACGCTGAGTGACCTGTGTGAAAGCTATGCATCCGCTTCCACTACCCCAATGTCGCATATTTTCTCGGCCGCGCCCCTCGGGGCGATAGATCTCACATATCGGCAAGAGACTTTCTCGCTCTTGCAAAGGACTCGCAACAACCATCTAAAATCATCCCGTGCATGTGCCTGACGGATTCATCGACGCCCCCATGTCCGCCGCGACCGGAGTGGTCGCCGCCGGCGCCATCGCCGTGAGCCTGCGCGGCGCGCGCCGCGAACTCGACGAGAGGACGGCGCCGCTGGCGGGCCTGGTCGCCGCCTTCATCTTCGCCGTGCAGATGCTCAACTTCCCGGTCGCGGCCGGCACCAGCGGCCATCTGCTGGGCGGCGCGCTGGCCGCGATCCTGGTCGGCCCCTACACCGGTGTCCTCTGCGTGTCCGTCGTGCTCCTCATGCAGGGCATCCTGTTCGCGGACGGCGGGCTGACCGCGCTCGGCGTGAACATCACCGACATGGCGATCACCACGACGGTCGTGGCGTACGCCGTCTTCCGCGTCCTGGTGAAGATCCTCCCGCGCAGCCGCCGCTCGATCACGGCCGCGTCCTTCACCGCGGCCCTGCTCTCCGTCCCCGCCGCCGCCCTCGTCTTCACCCTCCTCTACGCCCTCGGCGGCACCACCGACGTCTCCCTCGGCAAGGTCGCCACCGCGATGATCGGCGTGCACGTCCTCATCGGCGTCGGCGAGGCCGCGATCACCGCGCTGACGGTGGGCGCCGTGATCGCCGTACGCCCGGATCTGGTCTACGGCGCGCGCGGCCTGGAGCAGCGGCTCAAACTGCGGGTGAACGGCGAACTCGTGGACGTGCCGGCGCAGTTGGAGCCGGTCGCTGCTCGGGGTGCTTCGCGCCGCAAGCTGTGGATCGGCGGCCTGGTCACGTCCCTCCTCCTCGCCGGTTTCGTCAGCTTCTACGCCTCCTCGAACCCCGACGGCCTGGAGAAGGTCGCCGCCGACCAAGGCATCGACCGGGCGGCGAAGGAGCACTCCTCGGCCGACTCCCCGCTCGCCGACTACGGCGTGCGCGATGTCGAGGACGCCCGGCTCTCCGGCGGCCTCGCGGGCGTGATCGGCGTCGGCGTGACGGTCGTCGCGGGCACCGGGGTCTTCTGGGCGGTCCGCAGGCGCCGTAGCACCTCGCAGGTGGCCTGAGATGGGCGCGGGCCACCCCCACCGGCTGTACCGGCACGGCCACTCCCCCGTGCACGCGCTACCGCCGCACACCAAGCTGGCCGCCGTGTTCGCGTTCGTGGTGGTCGTGGTGTCGACCCCGCGCGAGGCGATGTGGGCGTTCGGGCTGTACGCGGTATTGATTGGGCTGGTCGCCCGCGCGGCCCGCGTGCCCGCCGCCTTCCTGCTGCGCCGCCTGCTGATCGAGATCCCCTTCGTCGCGTTCGCCGTCCTCATGCCGTTCGTGGCGGAGGGCGAGCAAGTGACCGTCCTGGGGCTGGAGTTGAGCGTGAACGGCCTCTGGGGCGCCTGGAACGTCCTCGCCAAGGGCACCCTGGGCGTGGCCGCCTCCGTCCTTCTCGCCGCCACCACCGAACTCCGTGAACTCCTCCTGGGATTGCAGCGGTTGAAGCTCCCCCCGCTCCTCGTGCAGATCGCGTCCTTCATGATCCGCTACGGCGATGTCATCACCGACGAGATGCGCCGGATGCGCATCGCCCGCGAGTCACGGGGTTTCGAGGCCCGGGGTGTCCGGCACTGGGGCGTGCTCGCGAAGTCGGCGGGCGCGCTGTTCATCCGCTCCTACGAACGCGGGGAACGCGTCCATCTCGCCATGGTGAGCCGGGGTTACGCGGGCTCCATGCCGGTGATCGACGAGGTGACCGCGGACCGGGCGCAGTGGTCGTACGCCCTCGCACTCCCGTCCGCCGCCCTTGTCGTATGCCTACTGGGATGGACGCTGTGACCACTCCTTCTCTCGAAGTCGCCGGGCTGGCCTTCGCCTACCCCGACGGCCATCAGGCCCTGTTCGGCGTCGACTTCAGCGTCGCGCGCGGCGAACGGGTCGCCCTGCTCGGCCCGAACGGCGCAGGCAAGACCACCCTCGTCCTGCACCTCAACGGCATCCTCACCGGCGGCGCCGGGACGGTGACGGTCGCCGGACTCCCGGTCGGCAGGCGGCACATGACGGAGATCCGGCGCCGGGTCGGCATCGTCTTCCAGGACCCCGACGACCAGCTCTTCATGCCGACGGTCCGCGAGGACGTGGCCTTCGGCCCGGCGGCGGCCGGGATGAAGGGCGCCGAGCTGGAGCAACGGGTGCGTACGGCACTGGAGTTGGTCGGCATGGCGGACTTCGCGGACCGTCCTCCGCACCATCTGTCGTTCGGGCAGCGGCGCAGGGTCGCGGTCGCGACCGTGTTGGCCATGGAGCCGGAGATCCTCGTCCTCGACGAGCCCTCCTCCAACCTCGATCCAGCCTCCCGCCGCGAACTGGCCGACATCCTGCGGTCGTTGGACGTGACCGTCCTCATGGTCACGCACGACCTGCCGTACGCCCTGGAGCTGTGCCCGCGCTCGCTGATCCTCAGCGACGGGGTGATCGCGGCGGACGGCGGGACCGGCGAACTCCTCTCCGACGACGCGCTGATGCGGGCCCATCGTCTGGAGCTGCCCTTCGGGTTCGACCCGCGGTCCGTGACAATGGGCGCGTGACGAACGAGGACCACAGGGTCGAGGACCATACGGTTGCCGCCGGGTCGCTGCTCCTCGACGAGCAGCTGTGCTTCGCGCTGTACGCGGCCCAGCGCGCGCTGACGGCCGCGTACCGCCCGCTCCTTGAGGAGCTGGACCTGACCTACCCGCAGTACCTCGTCCTCCTCGTCCTGTGGGAACGCGGCCAGAGCACGGTCAAGGACCTCTCGACCGCCCTGCGCCTCGACTACGGCACGCTGTCGCCGCTGCTGAAACGCCTGGAGGCGGCCGGACTCGTCCACCGCGAGCGCGCCGCCCACGACGAGCGCTCGGTGCTGGTCGCGTGCACGGAGCGCGGTGCGG
>NZ_JAWOAI010000400.1:0-9280 GCF_033194735.1 Streptomyces sp. W16 | reverse complement strand
GGTGCGGCCTCGCTCGCGGGTGTCCGCGCCGCGCTGACCGGGGAGGGCGCCGCCGGGCGCCGTAGAGCCCTGGCCGTCGGTTCCGGATCGACCGTCGTCCTGCTGAGCACCGAGGGTACGGCCGCCAACCCTCACGCGGAGGATCGGCGATGACACGGCGGGCCGAAGAACTCGACCCGGTACGGCTGCTGGAGCGGCTGATCGCGGTCGACTCCGTCAACCCGGGTCTCGCGGCCTCGGGCGCGGGGGAAGGGGCGATCGCAGACCTGTGCGCGGACTGGTTCGGCGCGCGTGGGTTCGAGGTCCACCGGCTGGAGCGGAACCCGGGTCGCCCGTCCCTCGTGGCCGTCGCCCACGGCACCGGTGGCGGCCGTTCGCTGATGCTCAACGGGCATCTCGACACCGTGGGTCTGGGCGGCTACGAGGGCGAGCCGCTCAGGCCCCGGATCGAGGACGGGAAGCTGTTCGGGCGGGGGGCCTTCGACATGAAGGGCGGTGTCGCGGCCATGATGACCGCCGCCGCCCGGGCCACCGCGCGGGGGCCGTTGCGCGGTGATGTGCTGCTCGCCTGTGTCGCCGACGAGGAGAACGCCAGTGCCGGTACCGAGGAGGTGCTGGAGTCGTTCACCGCCGACGCGGCGATCGTCACCGAGCCGAGCCGGCTCCAAGTGGTCCTCGCCCACAAGGGGTTCGCCTGGTTCGACGTGATCGTGCACGGGCGCGCCGCCCACGGGTCGCAGCCCGGCCTGGGCATCGACGCCATCGCCAAGGCCGGTCATTTCCTCGTGGCCGTCGAGGAGTTGGGGCGACGCCTCGCCGCGGCCGGAGGCCACCCGCTGCTCGGCTCCGGCACCGTGCACGCCTCCGTCATCCACGGCGGCGAGGAGCCCTCGACCTACCCGGCGCAGTGCCGGATCACCCTGGAACGGCGGACCGTGCCGGGCGAGGACGCCGACACCGTCCAGGCAGAGTTGACCGCGATCCTCGACCAACTCGCCGCCACCGTCCCGGACTTCTCCTACGAGTTGCGCCGCGGCCTGCACCGCCGGCCGTTCGAGGGGGACCCGGACCAGCCCGTCGTACGCACGCTGCTCCGGCACGCGCGGTCCGTCCTCGGGCACACACCCGCCGTCCTCGCCGAACCGTACTGGACCGACTGCGCCCTCCTGGACCGGGCCGGGATCCCCTGTCTGCTCTTCGGGGCCGACGGCGAGGGGGCGCACGAGGCCGTCGAATGGGCCGACATCGCCTCACTGCACCGGCTGACGGACATCCTCACCGACACCGTCACGGACTTCTGTTCCTGACGGCCTCGCGACCGCCCCCGTAGACTGCCGCGCGTCGTGGACATGTTCGGGCCGGACCGACGAGGATCGAGGTGGCGGTGCGATGGGTACGGCCACCGACGCTCGCCCGTTCGTGCATCCGGCGCTGTTCTACCGGAGCGAGGAGCAGTACACGGCGGGCACGGTGCCGTTCGTCCGGGAAGGCCTGGCGGCCGGGGAGGCCGTCGCGGTCGCCGTTCCCGGACCCCACGTCGACCTGATCAGAGCCGGACTCGGGCCGGGCGGGGCCGGTGTGCGGTTCCTCGACATGACCGAGGTCGGCCGCAATCCGGGTCGGATCATCCCCGGCGTGCTGCGGGCCTTCGCCGACGCCCACTCCGGCGGCCGGGTGCGGATCATAGGGGAACCGATCTGGCCCGGTCGCACCGCCGTGGAGTACCCGGCGTGCGTCCAGCACGAGGCACTGATCAACTCCGCTTTCGAGGAACGCGAGTTGACGATCCTGTGCCCCTACGACGCGGACCGCCTGGCACCGGAGGTGCTCGCCGACGCCCGCGCCACCCATCCGATCGTCCTCGACGGACACGCTCAACCGGCCGACGGCACCTACGATCCCGAGCGGATCATCGCCCGCTACAACGAGCCGCTCGTCCACCCGCCGGACGCTGCCTCCCTCGCGTTCGACACGGGCGAGCTCCCCAAGTCCCGCTGTTTCGCGGTCCAGGAGGCCGAGCGGCTGGGCCTGGCGGACCCGCGGTTGCACGATCTGGCGCTGGCCGTCGCGGAGTTGACCACCAACAGCGTGGTGCACGGGGGCGGTTCGGGGACGCTGCGGATCTGGGCCGAGGACGGGCAGATCGTCTGCGAGGTCGAGGACGGAGGGCGGCTGACCGACCCGCTGGCCGGCCGCCGCCCGCCGTCACGCGATCTGCCCGGCGGGCGCGGACTCCTCCTGGTCCACTCCGTCGCCGACCTCGTACGCGTGCACACGGCGCCGGACGGCACGACGATCCGTTTCTACCTCGCCCGTTGACGGTTCAGGGCCGGGTCGCCGGAGGGGTCCAGGCCGCTTCGGCCGCCTGCGCGGTGGGGTGGGTGGAGAAGACCTGGTCCAGGCCGACGATGCGGAGGATCCGGCCGAGGTGCGCGGGGACCGCGGCCAGCGCGATGCCCGCCCCGGCGGCGAGGGCGTGATTGCGGGCCGCGAGCAGGGCGGTGATGCCGCTGGAGTCGCAGAAGGTGACACCGGTCAGGTCGACGACGAGCTGCTGGCCGTCCTGGAGCGCGAGTCCGGGCAGGAGTTCGCGTACCTGGGCGCAGCTGTCGTAGTCGAGCTCGCCGGTCAGTTCGACGACGGGGCCCGCGGGGGTGGTCCGGGTCTGTACGGCGAGTTGGGTCACTGCGGCTCTTCGCTGGTCGGTCGGGGCACGTTGATGGCGAGGACGGCGGTGTCGTCGTCGATGCCGGTGCCGAATGTGTCGAGCAGGTCGCGGATCGCTGCGACGGCGTCGGAGGCGGTGGTGGGTGCCAGCGCCCGGGCGAAGTCGAGAAGGGCCTCGTCCCCGTAGCGGTCGCCGTCGCTGGTGCGGGCCTGGCGGGCCTCGGTGAGACCGTCCGTGTGCAGCAGCAGGGTGTCGCCCGCGGCCAGGTGCACGGTGGCGGTGGCGATGTGGGCGTCGGGCAGGACACCGATGAGCTGTCCGCCGGGGGTGTCGACCTGGTCGGCGCTGCCGTCGGCGCGCAGCAGCAGGGCCGGGGGGTGGCCGCCGCTGGCCAGGGTGATGCGGAAGCCGCCGTGCTCGCCCTCGGGGGTGAGCAGTCCGAAGACGACGGTGCAGAACCGCGGGTCGTGGCCGTTGTACTCGTGGTTGAGGACGGTGTTGAGATTGCCCAGGACGGCGGCCGGGTCGGGGTCGTAGACGGCGGCGGCGCGCAGCGTGTAGCGGGCCAGCGAGGTGACGGCCGCCGCGGCGGCACCCTTGCCGCACACGTCCCCCAGGAACAGTCCCCAGGTCCCGGCGGAGAGCGGGAAGAGGTCGTAGAAGTCGCCGCCGACCATGTCGGTGGAGGCGACGTGGTAGTACGCGGCGACGTCAAGTCCGGGCACGTTCACCAGAGTTGGCGGCAGCAGGGTCTGCTGCAGGGTGGCGTTGAGACGCATGAGTTCTTCGCGTTCGCGCTCGGCCTGGCGGCGGGCGCGCAGCAGTTCCGTCTCGTAGGCGCGGCGGTCGCGGGCGTCGAAGACGGTGGTGCGGATCAGCAGCGGCCGGCCGTCGCCACCGCTCTTGACCGTGGAGGTGACCAGCACGGGCAGCCGGTCGCCGTCGGTCGTCCTCAGCTCCAGGGCGATCCCGCTGACCTCACCCTGGATGAGCAGCAGCGGGGCGAAGTGGGTCTCGTGGTAGAGCCTGCCGCCCACGGTCAGCAGGTCGGAGAAGGTCCTACGGCCCACCAGGTCGCCGCGCTCGTGGCCGAGCCAGTCGAGCAGCGTCCTGTTGATCTTCGCGATGGTGCCGTCCGGAAGTGTGGACAGGTAGCCGCAGGGCGCGTGTTCGTAGAGGTCCTCGGCGCTGTCCTCCAGGAGCGCGGAGAACGCCGCGTGCTCGGCACCCGGCTGTTTCCCGGGTGCTCTGTGATCCCCGCTCTCGGTCTCCCCACCGGTGTTCATCGGCGGACGGCCCCGACGAAGCCGGTGATCGCGGCGGCCGTCTCCTGCGGCGCGGCAAGCTGGGGGCAGTGTCCGGTCGCGTTCAGGGTGACCAGGCGGCTTCCCCGGATCCGGGACCGTACGGACTCGCCGACCTCCGGGGGCGCGATCGCGTCCCGGGAGCACTGCGCGACCAGCGTGGGCACGGTGACGTCGGCGAGGTCCTCCCCCAGTTCAGGGCGCTCCGGATTGCCCATGATCACCGGTGCCATGGCGGCCGACCAGCCAAGGTGGTTCGCGTCCAGGGAGCCCAGGAGCTCGTCGATGTCCGCGGCGCTGAAACCGCCGCGGTAGCCGGTGGCCGGATCGTCGACGAAGCACGGCGAGGGGGCGAGTGCCTGCTCATGGCAGATCTCCAGCACGTCCTCGGTGTAGCCGTCCAGGGTGGAGCAGCGCTCCGGGCTCCATGCCGACAGGTCGGAACGTCCGGCTCCCACATGGTCGACGAGCAGCACGGTGAAGTCGCGTTCCAGGAGCGGCACCACCAGCCGCCACATGTGCTGGTCGCACCCGAACCCGTGCGCCGGCACCACCACCGGCCCACCGGCCCGGCCGGTCACCGTCACCTGGTTCCTGCTGCGCACGCCCATGGGGCCCATCCTCACAGACCGCTTCCTCGCCGGACTACCGCGGCAACCCGGTGATGGGCTCCTCCGGTGGCTGTCTCGGCTTCCCCAGCGACCAGCCGGACACGTCCGTGAGCCGTCCGCGCCACAGGGGCATGACCGCGGACCCTCCGCCGGCGGCGTCGTGCAGGCTGTGCGCCCAGCCGGTGGTCCACGCCTCGTGGGAGATCAGGTCGCCGTGCAGGAAGGCGCCCCCGATGGTGAGCGTGATGGGCAGGGCGGCTTCTGCGTCCTGGCCGAGCAGCCGTACCAGCAGCTGGAGTTGGAGGTCCGGCACCGGCTCCGCGACGATCGGTGCGGACGGCCGGCGCAGCGGATCGTGGTCGGCACTCATCCCTGGTGATCCCTTCGGCGCGGTGCGGGTGGGGATCACATGGTCAGGAGGCCGGTGCGCAGCTTCGCGAGGGTGCGGTTCAGCAGGCGGGATATGTGCATCTGCGACAAGTCCAGTCGGCGGCCGATCTCGGCCTGGGTCAGCTCCTGGCCGAACCGCATCTCGATGATGCTCCGCTCCCGCTCGTCGAGCCGTTGCAGCAGGGGGCCGAGTGTGTGGAGGTCCTCGAACAGTTCCAGGGCCGGGTCGGCATCGCCCAGGGTGTCCGCGTACTTCGGCGCGCTGTCGGCCTCGTCGCCGCCCGGGGTGTCGATGGAGCCGGCGACATAGCCGTTGGCGGCGATGAGTCCCTCGATCACCTCGTCCTCGGTCAGCTCCAGATGGGCGGCGAGTTCCTTGACCGTGGGGGTGCGGTCCAGTTCGGTGGCGAGGGTCTCCTTGCTCTTGGCGAGCTCGACACGGAGTTCCTGGAGGCGGCGCGGCACGTGCACGGCCCAGGTGGTGTCACGGAAGAAGCGCTTGATCTCGCCGACGATGTAAGGGATCGCGAAGGAGGTGAACTCGACCTCGCGCGTCAGGTCGAAGCGGTCGATGGCCTTGATCAGGCCGATCGTACCGACCTGGACGACGTCCTCCATCTCGCCGCTGCCCCGGCTGCGGAAGCGGCGGGCGGCGAAGGCCACCAGGGACAGGTTCATCTCGATCAGCGTGTTCCGCGCGTACTGGTACTCCTGGGTGCCCTCCTCCAACTCCCGCAGCCGGTCCAGGAACAGCCTCGACAGCACGCGTGCGTCCTTGGGAGCGACCTTGGCCCCGTCCTCGATCCACGGCAGGTCGTCCGCTGCCTGCGATGTTCCCGTGCGGGCAGGAGCAGTTGCTTCGAGGGCGTTCACGGATGAAGCCACGATGCCGCCTTATATGGGGAACAGGTCGAACCCCACGTGCCCGCTCCGGGCGACTTCATGTCCGCGCGGACGGGTTTTTGTTTCCCCGACCCCGCTCACCGGATTCGCCCGAGCTCCGGTCACAGGCGGCGCCGGCGTGCCGACGCGAAGGAGAAACCGCCGAACAGGACAAGCCCGACGGCCACGGCGACCAGCAGCCACGGGCCCGCCGGAGTGTGCGCGAAGGTGCGAAGGGTGGCGTCCATGCCCTTGGCCTGCCGCGGGTCGAAGCGGATGGCAGCCACCAACGCGAAGACACCCACCCCGGCGAACACGGCGCCGCGCGCCGCACCACCGCCCACACCGAGGGCGGTGACGACCTGCCGTACCCGGCGGCTCATCCTCCCGGTCTCCAGCTTCCGCAAGAAACTCCGCAGCACCGCCCGCACCGCCAGGGTCGCGCCGACTCCGATCAGGACGCAGCCGGCGAGACCCACCAGCTCCTGACCGCCCGGCAGCTTCAGCGCCGAGGCGGTCCAGTCCCGCGACTTGGCATCACCGCCGGACGACCCGCCGGTCCCGGCCTCGAAGGACGCCGTACCCCAGCAGACGAAGCCGTAGAACACTGCCCGGCCACCGTCCAGCAGCCGCGAACCCACCTTGTTCTTCGGCCCCTTGGACAGCAGCGCCCGGGAGCCCCGCCAGATCGCCATGCAACCGAAACCGACGACCAGCATCCACAGCATCACCTTCCCGAAGGGCTGCGCCGCGACCTGCTGCAACGCGCCCTGCCGGTCCGCCTCCCGGCCACCGCCGCCGAACGCGATCCGCAGGGCGAGGGCGCCGACGAGGACGTAGACGACGCCGCGTGCGACGAATCCGGCGCGCCCGGTGGCGGCCCGCGCCTGCTTGCCCTCGGCCGGTCCCGGTGTCCGGCTCCGGCGGCCTGCGGAACTGCCGTTCCTCAGGCCCCACTTGTGTGTATGAGACGACGTCATGATTCCTTTCCCGGAGACACTGGACGGGCCGACGTGCGGGCGCACTGTTAAGTGGCCCGCACTCCCGCGTGCCCCGGTCGGGCGCTTCGATGTCCGTCGGAGGGGGTGGCGTGCAGGTGCGGTACGGGCGGTGTGGTCAGCCGGTCCGCTCGGTGACCCGGTCTCGCTCGCCCCCGGTCCAGGGAGGCGGAGGCTCGGGCGAGAGCCGGGCGGGGCTCCGGCGCTCCTGGAGGAGGGCGTGGCCCGTCAGGCCGATCAGGACCGCGAGCAGTACGGCCGACGAGCCCGCCGTACCGAGGTCGAGGCCGCCCTTGACGGCCGGCTTGGTGAGGAGGTCGCCGGCGGTGGCGCCGAGTGGCCGGGTCAGCACGAAGGCGATCCAGAACAGCAGCACGTTCGGGACCGCCGGCACCTTCATCAGGACCAGCAGCACCAGCAGGGCGCCGGTCACGAGCGCGGCCCCGCCGGCGTAGCCGAGACCCGAACTGTCGGACAGGAAGTCGCCCATGGAGGTGCCGAGGGTGTTGGAGACGAGGATCGCCGACCAGAACAGGGTCTCGCCGCGGAAGGTGACGATGTCGCGGATCTCGAACGTCATCCCGCTCGCCTTCCAGAGCGCGAAGACGAGCAGCAGCACCGAGATCAGGATCGCCGCGCCCGTGGGGTAGCCGAGGCCCAGGCCCTGCGGGCCCCAGCCCAGTGAACTGGCGCCGTTGGCAAGGTACTTGGCGCTGCCGTCGCGGTTCATGAAGTCGGACAGTGTGGTGCCGGCCGTGCTGGTGGACAGGATGACCGTCCAGTAGAGGAACGGGTTGTAGCGGCGGGAGCGCAGTTGTACGACCAGGGTGACCACGAAGACCGCGAACAGCGCGACCGTGGTGAGGAAGTAACCGAGCTTCAGGGTCTGCGCGAAGAGGTCACCTGCCGTCTCGCCCAGAGTTGTCGCCGCGATCTTCATCACCCAGAAGGCGAGGGTGACTTGGGGCAGTTTCCGCATCGCTCGGTCAGACCACCCGTCGTACGAGGCGCTCGGGGTCGCCGGCGTCCTTGCGGGTCACCGTCAGGTACACCACCAGTCCCAGGATGACCGCCAGGAAGACCCCGCTGGTGACGACGGTGCCGAAGCCCAGGCCGCCGTCGCCGGCCGGCTGGGAGAGGTAGTCGCCGATCGAGGCGCCCAGCGGACGGGTGAGGATGTAGGCGATCCAGAAGCTCCGCACCGCGTCCAGGCCGAGGGCGAAGTGGGCGACCGCCACCGCCGCGATGGCCAGGGCGAACAGGAGGGCGGACAACCAGTATCCGAGGTCCATGCGCTCGGAGACCAGGTCGCCGGCGGCGGTGCCCAGCGCGAAGGTGAACAGCACGGCGAGCCAGTAGAAGGCCTCGCGGCCGGTGGTGTCGATGCTGTGGATGGACAGTGTCCGCTCGCGCCGGTACCAGACCACGAACACGACAGCGAGAACGAGCGCGAACACCGTGGTGCTCGTCTCCAGCGGCACGCCCATGTTGTCGGTCAGGTTGTCGCTGATGAGTGTGCCGACGACGCTGATCAGGGCCACGGCGAGCCAGTAGACGCCGGCGCGATAGGCCCGCGTACGGAACTGGACCACAAGCACCACCGCCAGCAGCCCGCTCATCAGCACGGACACACCGGTCAGGCCGAGGCCGGCCTTCTCGTTCAGCAGATCTGCCGCGGTCTCGCCGACGGTCGTGCACAGCACCTTGATGATCCAGAAGTAGAGGGTGACTTCCGGCACCTTGTTCCAGCGCGGCCGGGCGACACCGGGCACGGCGGTCCCGGGAGTTTCGGGGGTTCTGGAGGTCTCGGAGGTTTCGTATGTCATGCGGCCCGACCGTGCCATCGACCACCTGAACAGATCCTGACTGCCGTACGGCGCACTCCCGCACCATCGTCGTCTACAGTTCCGTAGACCGTCTACAGGATTGTAGTCATCCAGGGGAGGACCATGCGCCGGACGATCCTGGTCGTCGAGGACGATCACGCCCTGCGGGACGTGCTCATGCGCGGGTTGCGCGACGAGGACTTCGACACCGTCCCCGCGTCGGACGGCGCCACCGCGCTGCGGCTGGCCACCGACGACGTCTGTGCCGCCGTACTCGACATCGGGCTGCCCGACGCCGACGGGCGGGACGTGTGCCAGGCGATGCGCGCGAACGGGTTCCTCTCCCCCGTCGTCTTCCTCAGCGCGCACCACCGGCTGCCCGACCGGCTGTCGGGGTTCTCGGCCGGGGGCGACGACTATCTGTCCAAGCCGTTCCATCTCGCCGAACTCGCCGCCCGGCTGCGGGCGGCTCTCAAGCGGGCCGCGCCACCGCCCGCCGCCACGGCGGGAGACCTGGTGCTGGACGCCGTCCGGCACACGGTCGACGTCCGAGGCGCGCGGGTCGATCTGACGCCGACCGAGTTCCGGCTGCTGGCCGCGC
>NZ_JAWOAI010000399.1:0-9304 GCF_033194735.1 Streptomyces sp. W16 | reverse complement strand
CGGTCCCGCAGGGGTGCGCGGTGTGGACACCGTCAGCCGTACGTCCGCCGCGTCCGCGTCCAGCGCGTACCGTCCCGTCGCGAGTGTGGCCGTCGACTCGCCGGAGGCCAGCGCGGGCAACAGCCTCTTGGCCGGGGCCGAGTCGTCCAGTGCGGCCAGCAGCGCCGCCGCCGCGACCGTCTCCACCAGCGGCCCCGGTACCGCGTGCCGTCCCAACTCGACGAACGCCACCGCGAGTTCGACCGGGTGGGTGCCCAGCCCCTCGTACGCCTCCGGTACTGCCAGCGCGAACACCCCCGCCCCCGCGACACGGCGCCACAACGCGCGCCCGCTCGTATGCTCGCCGCGGCTCCACGCCCGTACGACCGACGGAGTGTCCGCGGCCGTCAGCATCGCGTTCAACGAGTCGGCGAACGCCCGCTGTTCGGGGTCGAGGAGGAAGCGCATCAGCGGCGGCCCTTCGGCAGGCCGAGCAGACGCTCGGCGATGATGTCGCGCTGGATCTCGTTCGTACCGGCGTAGATGGGCCCCGCGAGGGCGAAGACATAGCCCTCGGACCAGTCGGTGTCCGCCAACTCGCCCTCCTCACCCAGCAGTTCGAGGGCCGTCTCGTGCAGGGCGATGTCGTACTCGGACCAGAAGACCTTGTTCGGGCTGGACTCCGGGCCGATGGACTCGCCGTCCAGGAAACGGGAGGCGTTGGCGTAGGTGAAGAGCTGGTAGGCGCGGGCACCGATCACCGCGTCCGCCACCCGGTCCCTCGTGGTGGGTGAACTGCCCTGCGTCCGCCAGAGGTTGAGCAGGCGGTCGGCGGCGGCGAGGAAGCGGCCGGGGGAGCGGAGGGTGAGCCCGCGTTCGTTGCCCGCGGTCGACATGGCGACCCGCCAGCCCTGACCCGGCTCGCCGATCACGTCCTCGTCGGGCACGAACACCTCGTCCAGGAACAGCTCCGCGAAGGCCGGCTTGCCGTCCAGGCGGCCGATCGGGCGGACCGTGACGCCGGGCGCGCGCAGGTCGAACATCAGGTAGGTGAGGCCTTGTTGGGGCTTCGGGGTGTTCGGCTCGCTGCGGAACAGGCCGAACGCGCGGTCCGCGAAGGCCGCCCGCGACGACCACGTCTTCTGGCCGCTCACCAGCCAGCCCCCGCCCGTGCGCACCGCCCGCGAGGTGAGCGACGCCAGATCCGAACCCGCCTCCGGCTCCGACCAGGCCTGCGCCCACACCACCTCACCGGTCGCCATCGAGGGCAGCACACGCGCGCGTTGCTCCCGCGTGCCGTGGTCGAAGAGGGTCGGGGCGAGCAGGCTGATGCCGTTCTGGCCGACCCGGCCCGGCCCGCCCGCCGCGTAGTACTCCTCCTCGAACAGCAGCCACCGCACGATGTCCGCGCCCCGGCCGCCGTACTCCTCGGGCCAGGACACCACCGACCAACGGTCCGCGGCCAGTTGGGCCTCCCACCCGCGGTGCGCGGCGAAGCCCTCCTTGGTTTCGAGGGAGGGGAGCGGGACGGCCGGCACATGCGCGCGCAGCCAGGCACGGGCCTCGGCGCGGAACGCCTCCTGGCCGGGCGTGAAGTCGAGGTCCATCGACGGCGGTTCCTCCCTGAGAGAATCCTTCCCTAACAAGTGTTTGGTAGGTTAGCGTGGCCGTATGACAGGCGTCGAGAGTCCGGCATACGTCCCCGGGCACGGGCTGCTGAAGGGGCGCACCGCCGTCGTCACCGCCGCCGCCGGCGCGGGGATCGGCGGGGCCACCGCGCGCCGCTTCCTCCAGGAGGGCGCCCGCGTGCTGATCAGCGACGCGCACACGCGGCGGCTGAAGGAGTACGAGGCCGAGCTGGCCGGGGAGTTCGGCGCCGATGCGGTGGCCGCGCTGCCGTGCGACGTCACCGACGAGACGCAGGTGCAGGCCCTGTTCGACGCGGCCGTCGCCGCGCACGGACGCCTCGACATCGTCGTCAACAACGCGGGCCTGGGCGGCACTTCGGACCTCGTCGACATGACCGACGAGCAGTGGTCGAAGGTGCTGGACGTGACGTTGAACGGCACCTTCCGCTGCACCAGGGCCGCCCTGCGCGCGCTGCGCGGGACCGGCGGCGGGGTGATCGTCAACAACGCCTCCGTCGTCGGCTGGCGCGCCCAGGCCGGACAGGCGCACTACGCGGCGGCCAAGGCGGGCGTGATGGCGCTGACCCGGTGCGCGGCGATCGAGGCCGCCGCATACGGCGTGCGGGTCAACGCGGTCTCGCCGAGCCTCGCCATGCACCCGCACCTGGTGAAGGTGACGACCCCCGAACTGCTGGCGGAACTCACCGCGCGCGAGGCCTTCGGGCGGTACGCCGAGCCCTGGGAGGTGGCCAACGTGATCGTGTTCCTGGCCTCGGACTACTCCTCGTACATGACGGGCGAGGTCGTCTCCGTGAGCAGCCAGCATGCGTAGCGGGACCGGGGGGCAGGGCTGTGGCAGGACAATGGTCCCGTGCCGACCAAGAAGAAACCCCCGGTGACCGCCGCTCCGGCCCGCCGTCGTGAACTCCTCGACACGGCGGCCGAGGTCTTCGCCGAGCAGGGGTACAACGCCACCACCGTACGGAAGATCGCGGACCACGCGGGCATGCTCGCGGGCAGCCTCTACTACCACTTCGACTCCAAGGAATCGATGCTGGAGGAGATCCTGCGGACCTTCCTCGACGAGCTCTGGGGCGGCTACGACACCGTCCTGGACGCCGAGTTGGATCCGCGCGAGACGTTGCGGGCCCTGGTCACCGAGTCGTTCCGGGAGATCGACCGGCACCGCGCCGCCGTCGCGATCTACCAGAAGGAGAGCAAGCAACTGGTCGCGCAGGAGCGGTTCGCGTTCCTCGCCGAGTCGCAGCGCAAGTTCGAGAAGGCGTGGCTGTCCACGTTGGAGCGCGGGGTCGCCGCCAAGGTCTTCCGGGCCGACCTCGACGTCCGGCTCACCTACCGGTTCGTCCGCGACACGGTGTGGGTCGCCGCCTCCTGGTACCGGCCGGGCGGACAGCACAGCGCCGAGGAAATCGCCCGGCAGTACCTGTCGATGGTGCTGGACGGGATCGCCGTACGCACGTGACTCACGTGTCTGGATGAGGAGTTGGCATGGCAGCCGAGGCCTACGTCGTCGAAGCGGTCCGTACGCCCGTCGGGCGGCGCGGGGGAGGGCTGAGCGGGGTGCATCCGGCCGACCTCGGGGCGCATGTGCTGAAGGAGCTGGTCGCGCGCTCGGGGATCGATCCCGCCGCCGTCGAGGACGTCGTCTTCGGGTGTCTGGACGCGGTGGGGCCGCAGGCCGGGGACATCGCGCGGACCGCCTGGCTGGCGGCCGGGCTGCCCGAGGAGGTGCCGGGCGTGACGGTGGACCGGCAGTGCGGGTCCTCGCAGCAGGCCGTGCACTTCGCGGCGCAGGGCGTGCTGTCCGGCACCCAGGACCTGGTCGTCGCCGGCGGCGTCCAGAACATGTCGCTGATCCCCATCGCCTTCGCCTCCCGCCAGGCCGCCGAACCGCTGGGCCTCACGGATGGTCCCTTCGCGGGCAGCGAGGGCTGGCGTGCCCGGTACGGGACGCAGCCGGTGAACCAGTTCGCCGGGGCCGAGATGATCGCCGCCAAGTGGGGGATCAGCAGGCAGGACCAGGAGGAGTTCGCACTCCGCTCGCACCGGCGGGCCCTGCGCGCCATCGACGAGCGCCGCTTTGAAAGGGAGACCGTCGCGTACGGCGCCGTCGGCGTCGACGAGGGTCCGCGGCGGGACACCTCGCTGGAGAAGATGGCCGGCCTGAAGCCGGTCGTCGAGGGCGGCACCATCACCGCCGCCTGCTCCTCCCAGGTCTCCGACGGCGCGGCGGCCATGCTGCTCGCTTCCGAACGGGCGGTGCGGGAACACGGGTTGACGCCACGGGCCCGCGTCCACCATCTCTCCGTCCGGGGCGAGGACCCGATCCGTATGCTCTCGGCGCCCATCCCGGCCACCGCCCACGCCCTGAAGAAGACCGGCCTGACCATCGACGCCATCGACCTCGTCGAGATCAACGAGGCCTTCGCGCCCGTCGTCCTCGCCTGGCTGAAGGAGACGGGCGCCGACCCGGAGAAGGTCAACGTCAACGGCGGCGCGATAGCCCTCGGCCACCCGCTCGGCGCGACCGGCGTCAAGCTCATGACCACCCTCCTGCACGAACTGGAGCGCACCGGCGGCCGGTTCGGCCTCCAGACCATGTGCGAGGGCGGCGGCCAGGCCAACGTGACGATCATCGAACGGCTCTGACCGGCGGCCGGCGCGACTCAGGAGCCGTCAGTCACCGAGCGAGAAGCCCAGCAGCACTCCGGCGGACACCTCCACCAGACCCGGCGCGAGATCCCCCTGCGAACTGCCGCTCGCGGAGCCGTGACCGCGGGACTGCTGGAACTGGTACGACTCCGCGTCCACGTCCTGGATGTGTACCACCGACCCCAGCGGCACGCCCGCCGCATCCGTGTACACCTCGGCCTTGCGGCGGGCGGCGGCCACCGCCTTGCGGCGCGCCTCGTCCCGCAACTCCGGCTTGTTCCGTACGTCGAAGTCGACACTGTCGATCTGATGCGCCCCGGCGTCGACCGCGTCCACGAGCAACTGCCGCAGGTCGTCGAGCGACTCGGTCTCGATGACGTAGGAGGCCTGGCAGCGGTACCCGAGGAACTTCCGTTCCTCCCCGTACCCGGAGTAGGACGAGCTGAGCCCCAGGCGGGAACCCGACACCGACGCGTCCGGTATTCCGTGCCCGCGCAGCACCTCGCGCAGCCGGACCACCGCCGCGTCCGCCTCCTGGAACGCCCGGTCCGCCGAGAGCTCCAGCACATTGACCGTCAGCTTCACCCGGACCAGCTGCGGCTCCACCCGCACACTGCCCGCACCGAAAACACTGAGCCCCCAGGGCTCCGAGATCAATTGAGTCATGCGCGCATTGAAGCACCGCCCGACGCCAACTCGCCCACAATTGAAGCCGCTTGATCCATCACCCCGGCCACCAGCTCCGCACACGACGGCAGATCGTCGATCACCCCGGCGACCTGCCCGGACGCCATCACCCCGAGATCCGTACGACCGTCCACCATCGCCGACCTCAGCAGCATCGGGGTGTTCGCGGCGAGCAGCACCTGACTCCAGGTCAGCTCCTTTCCGTGTTTCATGGCGAGGCCGTCGCGCACCAGCTGCGGCCAGGTGAGCCCGGACAGCTTCCGGAACCCGGCCGCCCGGCGGACCGCGTGCGCCAGAGCCCTCGCCCGGCCGGAGCGCTCCAGGGTGTCGACCAGTTCCGTGCGGAGCATGCGGTGCGGCAGGCCGTCCACCGCTCTCGTGACCGTGACGTCCTTGACCGTCGCCGCCAGATAGGCCGCCTTCACCGCGTCCGGGACCGTCGAGTCCGAGGTGAGCAGGAAACGCGTGCCCATCGCGACCCCCGCCGCCCCGTACGCCAGCGCCGCGACCAGCCCCCGCCCGTCGAAGAAGCCGCCCGCCGCCACCACCGGTATGTCCACCGCGTCCACGACCTGCGGCAGCAGCACCGTCGTCGCCACCTCCCCGGTGTGGCCGCCGCCCTCCCCGCCCTGCACGATCACCGCGTCCGCGCCCCACGCCGCGACCTTCTCCGCGTGCCGCCGAGCCCCGATCGACGGGATCACGACCACACCCGCCTCCTTCAGCCCGGCGATCAGCTCGGCGGACGGAGCGAGCGCGAAGGACGCGACCCGTACACCCTCCTCGATCATGATCCGCACCCGGTCGCCCGCGTCCGCCGCGTCCGCCCGCAGATTCACCCCGAACGGCGCCCGCGTACGGGACTTGACCTCACGGATCGCCTCCCGGAGCCGGTCGGTGTCCATGGTCGCGGAGGCCAGGATGCCGAGCGCGCCCGCGTTCGCCGTGGCCGACACCAGACGCGGGCCCGCCACCCAGCCCATCCCCGTCTGCACGATCGGATGCCGCACCCCGACCAGCCTGGTCAGCGCGGTCTCCATCAGACAGCCACCTCCCTGCGGCGGGTGTCCGCGGGGTCGATGACCTCACGGATCAACCGCAGCTCCTCCGGGGTGGGTTCGCGGGTGGGCTCCACCTCGTCCGGGACTGTCAGCTCGAAGCCGGTCGCCTCCCTGACCTGCTCCACCGTGACACCCGGATGCAGCGAGGCCAGCCGCATCGAGCGGTCGGGGGTCGCGAAGTCGAACACGCCGAGGTCGGAGACGACCCGGGGGACGCGGTGGAAGCGGGCCGTCCCCGGGTGCTCGGCGACCCGGTCGTACCCCACCCCGCACACCATGTCGACCTTCTCCACGAACACCCGCCGGGAGTGCCGCGGTATCCAGTAACTCGTCGGATTGTTCAGCGTGTTGATCGGCGCCCCGCGCACCCCGAGCAACTGCCGCTTCGGGCGCGCCCAGTCACCGATGCACGAGATGTTCTGGTTGCCGTACCGGTCGATCTGGCTCGCGCCCATCATCACGTGCCGGCGTCCGCCGGACACCAGGGCCAGATGCTGCCGGTAGGGCAGCCAGCCCTCCGGGGTGCCGTCCGGACGCACCAGCAGGGCCTCGCCGTCGGTGAGCAGCAGGTCCGGGGCGAAGGTGAGCCGGGCGAGCCGGGCCCCGACGGAGGGGATCAGCCCCATCGGACTGGCCAGGATCTCCCCGGCGTCGCGCCACGCCTCGGCACAGGCGATCACGCAGTACTCGGAGCGCGACACCTCTGTGCGCCGTACGTCCGTCATCCCTGCTCCCCTTCCTGCTCCTGCCAGTTGCGCACGGCCGACCGGTAGTCCGCCTCGTCCCCGGAGAGGAAGCGTTCGGAGAACTCCGCCCAGGGTGTCGTCGCGTACAGCCGCTGGAAGTTCTCGTCCCTGCCGTGGTCGGGGGCGCACGAGGTGAAGTGGGCGCCGCCGGGCGCCTCGACGACCCCGGTCACGTGCAGCCGCTTGAGGAGCAGGGACTGCGGTGGCGCCTCCTTCGTCAACTCGGCCGTGTCCACGATCCGTTCGCAGGAGACATAGGCCGCGTCCGCCGCCTCGCAGAACAGGTCGTCGAAGTACGGGTCCGGGCCCAGATACTGCCCGTTGCCCAGCCGGTCGGCCCGGTTGACGTGCACCAGGGCCGCGTCCAGGCGCAGCGCGGGCATCGCCACGAACGTCTCCCCGTCCTCGTAGGGCGAAGTGACCGTCCGCAGGCCGGGGTTGACCCGCATGACGTCCGAGCCGATTCCCGCGCGCACCGGCAGGAACGGCAACCGTTGTGCCGCGGCGCGCAGACCCCACATGAACATGCCCTCGTCGACCTCGGTCAGCTCGAACTCCCCGCGCTCGCGCGCCGCCCGGTAGTGCGGTTCGAGCGGGACGGAATCGAGGGTGACGAAGGGCGCCACCAGTCTGCGGACCCGGCCGGCCGCCACCAGCATCCCGACGTCCGGGCCGCCGTACGAGATCAGGGTGAGATCGCCGATGTCGCTCCGCAGCAGCGCTCTGACCAGCGACAGCGGCTTGCGCCGGGAACCCCAGCCGCCGATGCCCAGGGTCATGCCGCTCGCCAGTCGGGAGACGACCTCGTCGGCGGTCATCGTCTTGTCAGCCACTTCCAGCACCCTCCTTCCCGAAGGTGTCGCGGACCCGGTCGGCCACCCCGCTGACGCTCGCCTCGAAGGTGAAGCCCTGCTCGAAGCGGTAGCTGCGGCGGACGTCGACGGGGTCGATGCCGTTGATCGCGGACTTGGCGAGCCGGATCAGCTCGCCGTCCTTGGCGGCTATCTCGGCCGCCAACTCCAGCGCGGCTGCCGTCAGTTCGGCGCGCGGTACGACCCGCCACACCGAGCCGTGCGCGTGCAGCTCGGCCGCCGTCGCCGTGCGCGAGGTGTAGTACAGGGCGCGCATCAGGTGCTGGGGGACCAGCCGGGCCAGATGCGTGGCGGCACCCAGCGCGCCCCGGTCCAGCTCGGGCAGCCCGAAGGTGGCGTCCTCGCTCGCCACGATCACGTCCGCGTTCCCCACCAACCCGATGCCCCCGCCCAGACAGAAGCCCTGCACGGCCGCCACCACGGGCACCTCGCACTCGTACACCGCGGCGAACGCCTCGAAACAGCCCCGGTTCACCCCGACCAGGGCCGACTGACCGCGCGCCTGTATCTCCTTGATGTCCACGCCCGCGTTGAAGCCCCGCCCCTCGGCCGCCAGCACCACACAGCGCACGCCGGGGTCGCGGCCGGCCGCGCGCACCGCGTCGGCCAGCGCGAACCAGCCGTCCACCGGCAGCGCGTTCACCGGCGGGAAGTCGACCGTGACGACGGCGATTCCCTTGTCGGGGGACGGGTTTTCCGGGGTTTCCGGGAACGAGGTGGAGACACCCATGGACGCATCAGCTACCTTTCCACCAAACATTTGTTAGGTGTGAGGCTTCGAAGCTAGCAGCCGGAGAATCCGAGCGGGAGGCCTTGTGGATAACTCGGACAGCTCGCACGTCGGGTCGCACGTCAGGTCGCACGTCGGGTCGCACGTCGGGTCGCTCCGCGGGAGAACCGTCCTCGTCACAGGCGGTACCCGAGGCGTCGGCGCCGGTATCGCGCGCGCCTTCGTCGAGGCCGGTGCCGACGTGCTGACCTGCGCGCGCAAACCGCCCGAAGACCCGGTCCTGGGAACCGAGTTCAGCCCCCTCGACCTGCGCGACCCGGACGCCGTACGGGAGTTCTTCGCCGCGCTGCCCCGCCTCGACGTCCTCGTCAACAACGCGGGCGGCGCCCCGTACCGCCCGCTGGTCGACGCCGAGGCCGAACGCCATGCGCGGATCATCGAGTTGAACCTCCTCGCCCCGCTCACCGCCTCCCTCGCCGCGTACGAACACCTCAGGCGGGCCAGGGGCTCGATCGTGATGATCGGCAGCGTCAGCGGCAGCCGCCCCTCGCCCGGCTCGGCGGCGTACGGGGCGGCCAAGGCCGGACTGGAGAACCTGGCCCGCTCGATGGCGGTGGAGTGGGCACCGGACATCCGCGTCAACACCCTCGTCGTCGGCATGGTCCGCACGGAGTCGTCCCACCTGCACTACGGCGGCGAGGACGCCATCGCGGCCGTCTCCCGCACCGTCCCGCTCGGCCGCCTCGCCGACCCCTCCGACGTGGGCGCGGCGGCGGTCTTCCTCGCTTCCCCGGCCGCCGCGTACATCAGCGGCGCGAGCCTCCTCGTCCACGGGGGCGGGGAGCGGCCCGCCTTCCTGGACGCCGCAACCGCCAACAAGGAGACGTGAGATGAGTGCACTCTGCGACGGCCGGGTCGTCGTGGTCAC
>NZ_JAWOAI010000398.1:0-9296 GCF_033194735.1 Streptomyces sp. W16 | reverse complement strand
GCCGTCAGCGGGATGCGCCGGGTCGCCGACGCCCGGCCCGTCATGCCCACCTGGGCGGGAGACCGCCTACGGGCCGTGGAGACGCGGTTGCTGACCAGCCTCGGCATCCGGGTGGCCGTGATCTGGCCACAGTTGTGGCTGCACGCCCCCGACTCGACGCGGACGGAGATCGGCACGGCGCGGGAGGAACTGCGCCGGGCCGCCACCCTCGCCGGATGGGGCCTGCTCTACGTCACCGTCGGCGCCGTCTGGTGGCCGGGGGCGGTGATCGGCGGCGCCGTCGTCCTCACAGCGTGGCACCGCTTCCGAGCAGCCACCGACGCCTACGCCACCCTGGTCGAGTCCGCCGTACGTCTCCATCTCCACGAACTCGCCCGCGCACTCGGCATCGGCGGCCGGGGCCCGCTCACCGCCGCGCACGGTGCCGCGCTCGACGCGTACTTCGCGACCGGCGAGGACCCACCGCCGGACGTGCTGCTTCCACGCGACTGACAGGAACGCCTCCCCGCTCGCGAGAGGCCCTGCTGGCCGACGTCCCGGTCCGTTAGGGTCGGATCCGGGCGCCGGTGGTCCTGTCCACGTCGGCACGATGGCAGAGAGATATGGGACGCGATGCGACTGAGAGTCGAGTTCACCACCGAACCCTTCGACCTCGACGAGGCCCCCGCGCACGCGCTGGTCGCCAGGGAGGTCATCGGGGCGGCTGAGCTGGACGCCGTGGACGTCGGGCCGTTCGGCAACACGGCCGAGGGGGGTGCCGACGCGGTGCTCGGCGCCGTCGACGCGCTGCTGCGCAGGACCCTGGAAGCCGGCGCCACCCGGATCTCGCTGCAGGTCAACGTGATCGGGGAGGGTGACGCGTGACCGGCATCGGCGACGAGCCCTTCATCACGGCCGTGAAGCCGCTGGTCGACGCCATGGGCGGCGAGCTGCTCCCGCCCGACGAGGCCGGCCCCGACGACGTCGTGCTCGCCTGGGAGGGCGCCGACGTGGTCGCCGTACGTCTGCCGCAGCTCGCGGACTCGCTGGACCACATCCTGGCCGCCATGGAACGCAAGAAGGGCAAGCCCCTCGCGGACCTGGACCGCAAGGCCAAGCAGGAGGTCGTACGGATACTGGAGGCGCGCGGCGCCTTCTCGGTACGGCACGGCGTGGAGACCGTGGCTAGCGCCCTCGGGGTCAGCCGGTTCACCGTGTACAACTACCTGAACCGTGAGAAGGAGAGCTGAGCCGCTCTCCGGTTGTTACCCGGAATTTTCAACAAAGTGTTGACGTGGTGTTGTCGAGGGCGTTAGCTACTGCCAGCCCGTTCAGCACCAGGGCCCGTTCAGTACTAGGGCCAGTTCAGTACCAGGCCACGGAGGCTCCGGTGACTTCGACTTCCACGCCGCCGGGCCTTGCCCGGTTCAACGTCCTGGAGGAGCACGCGGCGTTCGCCGTTCTCCTTGAGGCGTGTGCCTCCACGGCGTGGGCGCGGCGGCTGCTCGCCGCCCGCCCGTACGCCGGACCCGAGGACCTCTACGCCGAGAGTGACGCGGCGATGGCGGACCTGACCGCCGAGGACCTCGGCGAGGCGATGGCCGGCCACCCGCCGATCGGCCGCCCCAAGCCCGGCGACCCCACCTCCGCCCGCGAACAGCGCGGCATGGCGGGAGCCTCCGAGGAGCTCAGGGCGGAGATGCTCGACCTCAACCTGGCGTACCAGGAGAGGTTCGGCCATGTCTTCCTGATCTGCGCCACCGGCCGCACCGGCGAGCAGATGCGCGACGCGGTCAAGGAACGGATCGGCAACTCGCCGGAGCAGGAACGCGAGATCGTCCGCGTCGAGTTGGGGAAGATCAACCGCATCCGGTTGGCCAAGCTCGTAGAGGAAGAAGCGGCATGAGCACCAGCACCACCGCCTCGGTGTCCACGCACATCCTGGACACCTCCGTCGGCCGCCCGGCCGAGGGCGTCGCCGTCCAACTCGCCGCCCGCGGTGGCGCGTTGGGCGACTGGAAGCCTCTCGGCGGGTCCGCGACCGACGCGGACGGGCGGTGCAAGGACCTCCCGGCGCTGCCGGCGGGCACCACACACGTGCGGCTCGACTTCGCGGTGGAGCCCTATTTCGAACGTTCAGAGAACAAGCAAGCCGATGCGCAGCAGGACGCCCCCGCGAATCGGGACAGCGGTACGACCGGAGTGTTCTTCCCGGAAGTGGCGATCACCTTCGCCGTGAACCCCGGCGAGCACTACCACGTACCGCTGCTGCTCAACCCGTTCGGCTACTCCGTTTACCGAGGGAGCTAGCTACATGCCCATCCTGGGACAGAACCAGTACGGCAAGGCCGAGAACCGAGTCGTCAAGATCACGCGGGACGGCGCCACCCATCACATCAAGGACCTCAACGTGTCCGTGTCGCTGAGCGGCGACATGGACGAGGTCCACTACTCCGGCTCGAACGCCAGTGTGCTGCCGACCGACACCACCAAGAACACGGTGTACGCGTTCGCCAAGGAGCACGGCATCGAGTCCGCCGAGCAGTTCGGCATCCACCTCGCCCGGCACTTCGTGACCTCGCAGGAACCGATCAAGAGGGCGCGCATCCGCATCGAGGAGTACGCCTGGGAGCGCACGACGGGAGGTCACTCCTTCGTCCGCAAGGGCCAGGAGACCCGGCTCACCCAGATCACGTACGACGGCCAGAGCTGGGAAGTCGTCTCCGGGCTCAAGGACTTGACGGTACTCAACTCGACGGACTCCGAGTTCTGGGGCTACGTCAAGGACAAGTACACGACGCTGCCCGAGGCGTACGACCGCATCCTGGCGACCGAGGTGTCCGCGCGGTGGCGCTTCAACTGGTCCGACGACGCACAGCAGATGCCGGACTGGGAGACGTCCTACGAGCAGACGAGGCAGCACATGCTCCAGGCCTTCGCCGAGACGTACTCGCTGTCGCTCCAGCAGACCCTGTACCAGATGGGTTCGCGGATAATCGCGAACCGCGACGAGATGGACGAGGTGCGCTTCTCGCTCCCCAACAAGCACCATTTCCTTGTGGACTTGGAGCCGTTCGGGCTGAAGAACGAGAACGAGGTGTACTTCGCCGCGGACCGGCCCTACGGCCTGATCGAGGCGACCGTCCTGCGGGACGGCTGCGAGCCGAAGATCCCGGTGGATCTCACCAATCTCTGAGCCAACCTCTGAGCCAACGTCTGGGCAACTCCCTTTCGACCGGCTCTCTTTGCGGCACCCGTGGCCCGCCCTCCCGTGCGGGCCGCGGTACTCAAATCCAGGGGTCCTGCCGTGCCCATTCCACACAGCGAAAGCGAATAGGACGAACCATGGCAGCAGTTCAGCGCATCGTCATCGAGAACTGTTCGATCGCGACCGTCGACGCCCACGACACGGAGTACGCCACCGGTCACCTCGTCGTCGCCGGCAACCGCATCGAGTCGCTCGGCGCGGGCAGCGCGCCGGAGGGACTGGAGAACGTCGTACGCCGTGTCGATGCCTCGGGCCACCTGGTGACCCCCGGTCTGGTCAACACCCACCACCACTTCTACCAGTGGATCACCCGGGGCCTGGCCACCGACCACAACCTCTTCAACTGGCTCGTCGCGCTGTACCCGACCTGGGCGCGCATCGACGAGCCGATGGTCCGCGCCGCCGCGCAGGGCTCCCTCGCGATGCTGGCGCGCGGCGGTGTGACCACCGCGCTGGACCACCACTACGTCTTCCCGCAGGGCTCCGGCGACCTCTCCGGCGCCATCATCGGCGCCGCCCGCGAGATGGGCGTCCGCTTCACACTGGCCCGCGGCTCCATGGACCGCAGCGAGAAGGACGGCGGGCTGCCCCCGGACTTCGCCGTCGAGACCCTGGAGGGTGCCCTCGCCGCGACCGAGGCGACGGTACGGGAGCACCACGACGCCTCCTTCGACGCGATGACCCAGGTGGCCGTGGCACCCTGCTCACCGTTCTCCGTCTCCACCGAACTCATGCGTGAGGGCGCCGAGTTGGGCCGCCGACTCGGCGTCCGGCTGCACACGCACGGCTCCGAGACGGTCGAGGAGGAGCAGTTCTGCAAGGAACTGTTCGGCATGGGACCGACCGACTACTTCGAGTCCACCGGCTGGCTCGGCGAAGACGTGTGGATGGCGCACTGCGTCCACATGAACGACTCCGACATCGCCGCCTTCGCCCGCACGAAGACCGGCGTCGCCCACTGCCCCTCGTCCAACGCCCGCCTCGCGGCCGGTATCGCCCGCGTCCCGGACATGCTCGCCGCCGGCGTCCCGGTCGGCCTCGGCGTCGACGGCACCGCCTCGAACGAGTCCGGCGAACTCCACACCGAACTGCGCAACGCCCTCCTCATCAACCGCCTCGGCGCCCACCGCGAAGCCGCGCTGAACGCCCGCCAGGCGCTGCGCCTCGGAACCTACGGCGGCGCCCAAGTCCTGGGCCGCGCAAGCGAGATCGGCTCCCTGGAGGCAGGGAAGCTGGCCGACCTGGTGCTGTGGAATCTGGACACCCTGGCCCACGCCTCGATCGCCGACCCGGTGACCGCGCTGGTCTTCGGCGCGGCGGCCCCGGTCACCGCGTCCTTCGTGAACGGCCGTCAGATCGTCGAGAACAACCGCCTGTTGCACGTCGACGAGGACACGATCGCCCGCTCCACGCGGGAGGAGGCCCGGCGGCTGGCGCGTATCGCCGCGCAGGGCTGACGAGTTGGCCGGTCGGCCAGTCGGCCGGCCGATCGTTCAAGATCTCCGGTTGAGGGGGACGGCCCTCATCCGGTGGCCGTGGCCGGGGCGTGCATGGATGTGTGCGCCCCGGAACGGCCTTATGTGCCCCCTTTGTTGGGTTCCGTCCCTCGGTCCCGCACGACCGCGCACCACCTCCATGAAACCCACGTCAGAGCCGACGTGTTAGCTGACCCGGAGGAACCGCCGTGACCGCCCACCCCGTCGACGAAAAACTCCCCGCACTCAAAATGGCCACCACGGGACTGCAACACGTGGCCGCCATGTACGCGGGCGTCGTCGCCCCGCCGCTGATCGTCGGGGCGGCCGTCGGCCTCTCCGGCACCGAACTCACCTTCCTCACCGGCGCCTGCCTCTTCACCGCGGGCCTCGCGACCTTCCTGCAGACCCTCGGAATCTGGAGGATCGGCGCCCGGCTGCCCTTCGTCAACGGCGTCACCTTCGCCGGCGTCGCCCCGATGACCGCGATCGCGGCCTCCACCAGGGACAAGTCCGACGCGCTGCCCGTCATCTTCGGCGCGGTGATCGTCGCGGGGCTCCTCGGCTTCCTCGCCGCCCCCTTCTTCAGCAGGGCGGTCCGCTTCTTCCCGCCGGTCGTCACCGGCACCGTGATCACCCTCATAGGTGTGTCCCTGCTGCCGGTCGCCTTCGGCTGGGCGCAGGGACCCGACCCGTCGGCGCGCGACTACGGTTCGACGACCAACCTGGGACTCGCGGCGGCGACCCTCGTCATAGTGCTGGTCCTCCGCCGCTTCACCCGGGGCTTCGTCAAGCAAATAGCCGTGCTGCTCGGCCTGTTGATCGGCACGCTCCTCGCGATCCCCTTCGGCGCAACGGACTTCGGCCCGGTCACGGACGCCGACGTGATCGGCTTCCCGAGCCCGTTCCACTTCGGCGCACCGCAGTTCCAGCTCGCCGCGATCGTCTCGATGTGCGTCGTGATGGTGGTCTCGATGACCGAATCCACCGCGGACATGCTGGCGTTGGGCGAGATCGTCGAACGCCCCGCGGACGAGGCGACCATCGCCGCCGGCCTGCGCGCCGACACCCTCGGCTCGGCGATCAGCCCCCTCTTCAACGGCTTCATGTGCAGCGCCTTCGCCCAGAACATCGGCCTGGTCGCCATGACCCGCATCCGCAGCCGGTACGTCGTCGCCACCGGCGGCGGCTTCCTGGTGCTGATGGGGCTGTGCCCGATGGCCGCGTCGCTCATCGCCGTCGTACCGCGCCCGGTGCTGGGCGGCGCGGGCGTCGTCCTGTTCGGTTCGGTCGCCGCGAGCGGGATCCAGACCCTGGTCAAGGCGGGCCTGGATACGGGCGACAACGTCCTGATCGTGGCGGTCTCGCTGGCCGTCGGCATCATCCCGATCACGGCACCGGACTTCTACCACGCGTTCCCGCAGACCGTCAGGATCGTCCTCGACTCGGGCATCTCCACGGGATGCGTGGCGGCGGTGGCGCTGAACCTGGTCTTCAACCACCTCGGCCGGGTCCGCGAACAGGTCGGGGGCACGACCGGGACCGTCCCCCGCACCGGTCAGCCGATCGCGTAACTGTCCCCGTACACCTTCCACTTGAGCGGTGTGTCCAGGTCGAGATTGCCCTTCCGCAGGAACACCCGCTGGGCGGTCTCGACCCGGGTCACGTCGCTGTGCGCCTCCTCCTGCTTCATCGCCCAGACCCGGGCGTCGAGGAAGGCGTTGAGGTACGTCGTCTCGTTGCCGCCGTCGGCGGGAGTGGCCGCGTGCCTGCGGGCCCGGGCGCGGATGCCGCCGAAGCAGAGGGCGTCGGTGCCGGGGCCGTGCATGACCATCGCGTCGTAGTAGACGAACTGCCCGAGCGTGCGCACCCCGTCCTTCTTGGCGCGCGCCACGGCCGGATCGAAGTAGCCGCGGTCCCGCTCGTCGCGCTGCGCCTCGCGGAACGCGGCGGACGTCCTCGCCGCCTTGCGCCAGGCGGCCGGGAAGCCCGGGGCCAGCCCCTTGTGCGAGTCCGTGCCGTTCACGGCGCGCAGCGCGGACAGATAGCCGGCGAGGACGTTGTGCGGGACCCGCTTCGTGTACAGCTCGACGAGCGCCAGCATGTCGCTCGTACCGGAGCAGAAACCGATGATGCCGCCGGTGTAGCCGCGGCCGTCACCGATGTCCTCGATGTACTGGTACTGCGCCTTCCAGTCCAGGGAGGAGTTCTCCGCGCTCGACACCAGCCGCATCGCGAGGTCCTTCTTCGCCGGGGCGTCGAGCCCCGCCGCACCCGCCGTCGAGGCGTCGGCGGACGGCCACTGGCTCGCGACCGCCGCGGTACCGAGGGCGGCGAGCAGGGTGCGGCGGGTGGCTTTTCTTCGGAAGAACGGCAAGTCGACTCCAAGGCGGGCGCGGTCGCACAGCAACTGTGAAAGGCAGCTGAGACTCGCGCGTCACCTTGGGAAAGCCATGGGACGGCGTTAGGAAGTCACTGTGAACTCCCCGGCCACGCCATGAGGTTGGCGAACAGCTCGGCCTGCTCGATCGCGTCGTCGAGGGCATGGCGCCCTTGGCGCTCACCGATCGGCCGCAGTTCACGGTAGAAGGTCAGCTTCTCCGGGTCCGCCGCGGTGTACCCGTCGACGTCCTGCGTCCCGGCGACGGCCGCGCCGAAGCTCAGCATGGAGTACGTGCCCGGGATCGGACCGTCGGCTTCGATGTCGACGGAGATGTACAGACTCTGCTTGACGCGTGGGGCGGACATGGCCCGCAGCGCGACAGCCACGGCCGCTGCCGTGCATCCGGGTTCAGCGGCCCCGGACTGCCTGGCAGGGGCTGACCGCGGGAAGCCGGCCGGTCAGGAACGAGCGGGGCGGGACACCCATCAGGGCCCGGAAGTCGGTCGTCATGTGCGACTGGTCGAAGTAGCCGACAGCGGCGGCCAGTTCGGACCAGCCGACGCTGCCCGCCCGGGCGGCGAGGGCGCGGATCCGGTCGATACGGGCGTAGTGCTTGGGGGAGACACCGACACCGTCGGTGAACAGGTTCCGCAACTGGCGTTCGCTGACGGACAGTTCCCGGGCCACGTCCCGTACCTGTGCGGGTGCCCGGTCCATCCGCACGGACAATGCCTCGACGGCCGCCCGCAGCAGCGCTGTCCGGGCCGGATCCGCCGGATCCGCCGACTTCGCCAGCAGTCCCGGCAGTACCTCGGCGACGCGTGGCAGAGCCTCCTGCGGGTCCAGCCACCGCAGTTCACGTGCGAACCGACGGGCCGCGCCGCCCGGCAGGTCGTCCAGCGGCACCACCCGGCCGACCAGTCCGGCGGCCGGGACACCCAGCAGGGGCCGGGCCGTACCCGGTGCGAGGCGCAACTCCACACACTCGATATGGGCCTTCCCCTCGTG
The DNA here is from genome assembly GCF_033194735.1 of Streptomyces sp. W16. NCBI lineage: Bacteria > Bacillati > Actinomycetota > Actinomycetes > Kitasatosporales > Streptomycetaceae > Streptomyces > Streptomyces sp. W16. The sequence goes on along the minus strand of NZ_JAWOAI010000398.1, from coordinate 1,183 downwards.
GTAGGCCGCCCGCACCCGTGGTCCGACGGCAAGGACGTCACGCCGTCCGTCCCCCGTCACCCGCAGGACCACCTTGGTCACCGCGTCCGGCAGTTGGACGAACGTCCCCTCTGGCGGCTCGCTGAAGGACATGGTCCGCACCTCGGCGATCCACGGGCGCAGCGTCTCGGGCGTGGTCGGGAGTGGCTCGGCGATGGTCATCGGCACCTTTCCACCGTAAGCGACCGGGGCCGCCGTCCGAGCGGACCGGCCGTGCCGGAATTTCCAAGAGCCGAGCGCCCCGGCGGGCCCACCGTGGTCCACATGATTCTGGTGACGGGTGCCACGGGCACCATTGGAAGTGATGTCGTACGACAACTGGCCGAGCGTGGCGCGAAGGTGCGCGCGCTGACCCGTGACCCGGCGAGGGCGCGGCTGCCTGCCGGGGTGGAAGTGGTGCGCGGGGACTACGGCGAACCGGCGTCCCTGGACGCCGCGTTGGCTGGTGCGACGGCCGTGTTCCTGCTCCGTCCGCCCGGCCCGGACGGGGGACAGGAGGCGGCGCTGGTTGCCGCGGCGCGGGCCGCGGGTGTGGACCGGCTGGTGAAGCTCTCCGCCATCGCCACCGGCGATCCCGCCTCCGGGCCCTCCGGGCAGTGGCACGTGGCCGGTGAACGGGCCGTGCGGGACAGCGGGCTGGACTGGACGGTGCTGCGGCCGTCGTCGTTCGCCTCCAACACACTGACCTGGCTCCCGGCGCTCCGGGCGGGCGAACCGGTGCCCAACATGACCGGGGACGGCGCGTCGGGCGTGATCGACCCGCGGGACATCGCCGAGGTCGCGGTGCGGGCACTGCTCGACGCAGGGCACGAGGGGCGGACATACACCCTCACCGGTCCCGAGGCGATCACCGTCCCCGACCAGGCCGCCGTGCTCGCCGAGGTCCTCGGCCGCCCGGTCCCGGTCCGGAACCTGTCCCCGGACGGGACCCGCGAATTCCTCCGCACGGCCTGGGGCATGGACGAGATCCAGGCGGACGGTGTGGTGACCGGCGTGGCGTTCGTCCGTGCCGGCGGCAATGAGGTCGTCACCGAGGACGTGCGTGAGGTCCTGGGCCGCCCGCCGCGCACCTACCGGGAGTGGGCCCAGGACCACAGGGCGGCGTTCGGGGTGGAGTGACCCGAGCGGCGGCGGGGGTGGCGTC
>NZ_JAWOAI010000397.1:0-9340 GCF_033194735.1 Streptomyces sp. W16 | reverse complement strand
CGGACCCGCAAGGCCGTCGCCGACATCCCGGCCCAGGCGGTCGAGGAGCAGGGCAGCGCCGCAGAGGCGTCGCTCGACTCCGCGGAAGGCACGGAGCCGAAGCCCCGTCGCCGTACGACGCGCAAGGCCGCCGAGGCCCCGGTCGCGGCGGAGCCGACGGTCACGGCGGAGGCCAAGCCTCGTCGGACCCGGAAGACCGCGGCTCCGGCCGAGGTCGTCGCCGTCGACACGGCCGAGGGCGCGGAAGCCAAGCCGCGTCGTCGTACCGCGACCCGCAAGGCCGTCGCCGACATCCCGGCCCAGGTGGCCGACGAGTCGGAGGTCAAGCCGCGTCGCCGTACGACCCGCAAGGCCGCCGAGGCCCCGGTCGCCGTGGAGACGACGGAGGCAGCCGAGACCAAGCCGAGGGTGCGCCGTCCCCGCAAGGCCGCGGCGACAGCGACAACGGCGGCGGAGGCCGGCGAGAGCTGATCGCCCCCGAAGGCCGCAACACCGAACGGCCCGGCCCACTCCACGTGGGCCGGGCCGTCGGCGTTCCCCCTCCGCCCACCGCGCCCGCTCCCCCGTTAACCCCGGTTACACCCTCCCGTCTCCAGCCCGCTCAGCTCCGCCGGATAACCTCGGGCCATGAGTAGGCCCCCCACCTTCACCCCGCCCCCCGGCGCTCGCGCGTACCCCCTGCGGACCGGTCGCGGTGAGTTCGCCGTCGTGGACGCGCCCGTGGCCGACGGTGTCGAGCCGAAGGGGGTCGCCCTGCTGCTGCCGGGATTCACCGGGAGCAAGGAGGACTTCAACCCGTTGCACGTGCCGCTCGGCGCGCGCGGGTATCGGACGGTCGCCGTGGACGGGCGGGGGCAGTACGAGACGGACGGGCCCGAGCACGACGAATCCGCCTATGCCCAGGACGAGTTGGCGCGGGACGTGCTCGCGCTGGCCGAGGCCGTCGGCGCGCCGGTGCACCTGCTCGGGCACTCCCTCGGCGGACAGGTCGCGCGTGCCGCCGTACTCCTGGACCACGCGCCGTTCGTGTCGCTGACGCTCATGGCGTCGGGGCCGGCGCAGATCTCGGCCTCACAGCAGGAGCGCGTGAAGCTGTTGCGGGACGCGCTCGCCGTGCTGTCGATGGCCGAGGTGTGGGAGGCGGTCCAGGCGATGGAGACGCCCGAGGAGACCGAGACCGGCGGCGCGCTGGACGGGGGGCTCGACGACCGGGAGGACCTGCGGCGCCGTTGGCTGGGCACGAAGCCGGCCCAACTCATCGCCACGGGACGCCAGTTGTGCGTCGAGCCGGACCGGATCGCCGAACTGGCCGCCGTCCCGCTGCCGTTCCACGTCCTGTCGGGCTCGCGCGACGACACCTGGCCGGTGCCACTCCTCGACGACATGGCCGTACGGCTGAAGGCGCGGCGGACGGTCGTCGCGCGGGCCGAGCACTCACCGAACACGGACCAGCCGGCCGCGACCGCCCGGGCCCTCGCCGACTTCTGGGACACGGCCGTCCGATAAATGGTCAGTACTGCGTCCGAACAGTCAGTACTGCGTCTGCAAGTGCTCCCAGAACCCGTCCCGCAGCGCCCGCCGCAGGTCGGACTGCCCCCGCAGGGAGTACTGCAGCAGCCCCTCCGCCTCCACCAGCAGATCCTGGTCGACCGAACCGGGCAGATACGGATGCCCGGGCAGCAGCTCCACCAGCGCTTCCCGCCCCCGCGCGGCGAGCCACTTCGCCGCGATCTGCGCGCCCACGAACCGGACGTCGTCGCGGGTGGGCCGGGTGGCGGCGGCCTCGTAGGTGGCGGTCGTGCGCCGGGAGACGTACGGCTTGAAGAAGTCGAGGTCGAAGGTGCGCTGGCTGTCGACCTCCCAGAGGAGCGGCTCGGCCTGGTTGCGGCCCTCGGGGGCCTCGATGCCCCACAAGTGGACGCGGGCGCCGTACCCTTGGGCCGCCTCGACCGCCGACACCAGGTCCTCGTCGCCGCCGATGAGGGCCGCGTCGCTGATGGCGCGGTGCCGGGCGAGGGACTCCAGGTCGGAGCGGATGAGTGAATCGACGCCCTTCTGCTGGTTGTTGGCGTTGAGATTGCCCAACCGGACCTTCACGTCCGGGAGTTCGGCGATGGCCTGCTGCTCGGCGGTGTGGATGCGGCGCCGGGCACCGTCGTACCAGTAGACGCGCAGCAGCCGGCTGTCCGCGAAGATCGTGCGGGCCTTGTCGATGAGCGCCTCGATGAGGCCCTCGGTGTCAAGGTCGAAGGTGCGCCGGTCCTCGGTCCCGGAGACGAGCCGGCCCGCGGCTGCATACAAATACCCGGCGTCGACGAAGATCGCATGCGTCGAGGGCGTCTTCGCCACTTCGGCGAGCATGCGCTGCAGCAGCTCGTTCGTGCGGTCGATGCGGGCGCTGAGGGCCGCGAGGTCGTCGTTCATCGCCTCCATTGTCCCGGCGGTCACGCTGCGAACACAACCGGTCCCGGTCAGTCTCGTGGCGATCCCTTACCGGTCAATAGTTAGGCGTTCGAAAAATTTCCTTAGCGTAGGGAATGTTTGTAACACGCATCCCGTTGACTACATCAGTACCCAAGTAGTTCTCCTCAGGAGGATGACCAGACGAAGGGAGAAGCCAATGCGCTTCGAAATCATGCGTCTCGACGAGGTCGACGGCACCACCGTGGACAGCACCGTCGTGGACGCCGCCTCCGTCAATCGGATCGTGCAACAGGCCGCCGCCATAGGACAGCGACTGTGGATCCGCCCCGCCGAGACCAAGGCCTCGTAACACCTACGACACTTACCCGCGTACCGAAGACGGATCGCGACCACACTTCAGAACCCCCGTACGGCACCGACGCCGTGCGGGGGTTCCGCGTTCACGGGCCTCAGCTCGCCCGGATCACCTGGGTGATCCCGTTGATGATCTGCTGCACGGCGATGGCCGACAGCATCATCCCCGCGAGCCGCGTGACGAGCACGACCCCGCCGTCCTTGATGACCCGGATGATCAGCAGCGAGTACCGCATCACCACCCACAGCACGGCATGGATGGCGAGGATCGCCGTCCACACCGACACCTGCGTGGCCACACTGTCGGCCTTCTGCACGGCGAGGATGACGGACACGATCGCACCGGGCCCGGCGAGCAGCGGCATGCCCAGCGGGACCAGCGCGACGTTGACGTCCTTGGTCTGCTGGGGCTCGTCGGTCTTGCCGGTGAGCAGGTCGAGCGCGATCAGCAGGAGCAGCAGTCCGCCCGCGATCATCAGTGCGGGCACGGAGACATGCAGATAGTCGAGGATCTGGTGCCCGAGCAGCCCGAAGACGGTGATGACCCCGCCGGCCACGCAGACGGCCTGGAACGCCATCCGCTTCTGCACCTTGGCCGGCCGTCCGGCGGTCAGCGCGAGAAAGATCGGGGTGATCCCAGGGGGATCCATGATGACAAAAAGGGTCAGGAAGAGAGAGCCGAAGACGGCGACGTCGAACATGGGTGAGCCACAAGCCTTGCAGAAGAGAGTGAGCGGAGACGATCGGTCGGAGGCGAGGGTCAGACTCCGCCGGCCCCCGGCACCGGGAACGCCCCGGTCGCACGCCGCGTGATCTCGCCGTAGACCTCGGGATCGGTCGTGTACTCACCGAGCTGCACGGACTTACGGCTCCCGTGGTAGTCGCTGGACCCGGTGACGAGCAGCCCGAGTTCCTTGGCGAGCCCCCGCAGCCGCACCCGCGTCTCGTCGTCATGGTCCATGTGGTCGACCTCGATGCCGTCGAGCCCGGCCGCGGCCATCTCGGCGATGGCGGACTCCGGCACGGTGCGCCCCCGCTTGCTGGCCCCCGGATGCGCGAAGACGGTGACCCCGCCCGCGGCCTTGACCAGCCGGATCGCCTCGAACGGAGCGGTCTCGTGCTTCGCCACATGGGCCCGGCCGCCGTCGGCCAGCCAGTCCACGGTGAAGGCGTCGTTCACGGTCGGTACGACACCCAGCTCGACCAGCGCGGTGGCGACATGCGGCCGTCCGACCGACCCCTCACCGGCGATCCGCGCGACCTGCTCCCAGGTCACCGGCACACCCAGCTCCTGAAGCCGCGCCACCATGGCCCGGGCCCGCGGCACCCGGTCGTCCCGCACCAGCTCCCGCTCGGCGAGCAGCGCCGGCTCCTCGGGATCGAAGAGGTAGGCCAGCATGTGCATGGACACCCCGTCGATCCGACAGGACATCTCAGCCCCGGTGACAAGCGTGAGCCCGGCAGGCAGAGCGTCGATCGCCTCGGCATACCCCCGACTGGTGTCGTGATCGGTCAGCCCGACAACGTCCAGCCCGGCAGCGCCGGCATTCCGCACCAACTCGGCGGGCGAGTCCGTACCGTCGGAGGCCGTGGAGTGGGTGTGCAGATCGATACGCACGCGCAGACTCCAGACGGTGACAGTACAAAAAGGGACCACTCAAGGGTAACGGCAACCCCGGGGGCCCCATGAACACCCTGCAGGGCAGCCAACCCAGGGGCGCGGGGAACTGCGCGACCAGCCACAACGAACCCGCACCCGCCCCACAACCGACCGAGGCACCCCCCTAGGCGCTACGGCTCAAGCAAGCGCGGCGACAACGCCCCACAGGGCACAAGATCAACCTCAGCCCCCGCATCCCGCAAATCGGTCAACACCAGCTCGTCGTACATCAACAACCCCGACTGCTCGGGCCACACCACGGCCCACAGCCACAACCCCAACGCCTCACCGGCAAAAACGGCCCGATCATCAGGCGCCGTAGCCACATGCCACAACGGCGTAGGCCGCCCGGCCGCCAGCAGCTTCGCCTGCGGCGGCTTCTCGACACTCATGTACGGCCCCGGATCCGGCCCGTCGATCCCCGCGTACCGCGCCCCGAGCCCGACCCCCAGCTCTTCGGCGACGAGGATCAGCTCGCCCATACCGCCGAGCGGCCCGGGCCCGGAGCACGCCACAGCCGTCGCACGACCACCGCTCCGGTCGTCGCCCGCGCACGCCACGCCCGTGAACAGCCAGCCGACCGGCAGGGGCCACGGCATCCACACGGGTACCTGCGTGCGATGCACGACGACGCTGAGGGCCTCGACGCTGGGCGGGATCACGGGCTGCAGCGGATGCACCGTGCCATGGACATCGCACTGCCAGGAATCGGCGAAGAGTCCGGGAGCCCTGACCCGGCCACCACACTTCGGGCAACTGGGTTCGCCCCTCATAGGGCCCCACGGTCCTACCCTCGCACCCCCACGTCAAGGACGATCACCCGTCCGGACGGGACCACTCACGGAACGAAACTAGATGCATCTTGCATTTATTACCCTGCCTAACTTACTATGTGTATACACCAACTACTTGGGAGGAAGCATGGACGGGACGGACGACCCCTTCGACACAGGAGCCGGCGCCGGCAGCCTGCTGCGGCAGCCGAAAGCCGTATGGGCCACCGCCGGCGCCTCGGTCGTCGCCTTCATGGGCATCGGACTCGTCGACCCGATCCTGCCGTCGATCGCCAAGGGCCTGGACGCCACGGCGAGCCAGGTCTCCCTGCTCTTCACCTCGTACTTCCTGATCACCGCCATCGCGATGCTGGTGACCGGCTTCGTCTCCAGCCGTATCGGCGGCAAGAAGACCCTGCTCCTCGGCCTTGCCCTCGTCGTGGTCTTCGCCGGCCTCGCCGGCACCTCGGGCTCGGTCGGCGAACTCGTCGGCTTCCGGGCCGGCTGGGGCCTCGGCAACGCACTCTTCGTGTCCACGGCCCTCGCCGTCATCGTCGGCGCGGCGGCCGGCGGCAGCGCCGCGGCGATCCTGCTCTACGAGTCCGCCCTGGGCCTCGGCATGGCCTGCGGCCCGCTGCTCGGCGCCCTGCTGGGCAACCAGAGCTGGCGCTACCCCTTCTTCGGCACCGCGTTCCTGATGGCGATCGGCTTCCTGTGCATCACGGTGTTCCTGAAGGAGCAGCCGAAGCCGGCCCGGAAGACCTCACTGCTCGACCCGCTCAAGGCGCTCGGCCACGGAGGACTCGCGTCCGCAGCGATCTCGTCCTTCTTCTACAACTACACGTTCTTCACCGTGCTGGCCTTCACCCCGTTCGTGCTCGACATGACCCCTTACAAGTCGGGTGCCGTGTTCTTCGCCTGGGGCCTGCTGCTCGCCGTCTTCTCGGTCTTCGTCGCCCCGCGCCTGCAGTCCCGGTTCGGCTCGCTGAAGGTGCTCGGTGGCTCGCTGGTGCTGCTCGCCGTCGACGTGCTCGTCCTCGGTTACGGCAGCCACACCACCGCCATCGTCTGCACGGTCCTGTCCGGTGCCTTCATCGGCGTGAACAACACCGTCTACACCGAGCTCGCCCTCGGCGTGTCGGACGCGCCGCGCCCGGTGGCGAGCGCGGGCTACAACTTCGTCCGCTGGTTCGCCGCAGCCGCCGCGCCGTTCTTCGCGCCGAAGATCGAGGGGTGGAGCAACATCCACATCCCGTTCGTGGTCGCGGCGGTCACCGCGGCACTGGGCGCGCTGGTGGTCCTCGTACGCCGGAACGCGCTCACCCACGAGGCGGAGGTGCTGGAGCCGAAGCACGCGACCGAGGACAGTGTCGCGGTGTTCGCCAACTAGCCGATTCCCGGCCGCCGTTGGTGAGCTTGCTCACTCCGGCTGTCAGTCGAGCGGGACGGACTTGCGGGACGGATCCCGTAGGTCCGTCCCGTTCGTCAGCCAGCGCTCCTGGAGAGCCTGGGCGCCGTGGACGCGCTTCCAGGCGGCCTCGTTCGGGGTCATCGGGAGCAGCGGCAGGAAGCGAACGGGGTCGAGGGGCGCGTCGAGTTCCAGGTCCTCGACCAGGCCGCCCGGCTCGGCGACCAGCACCGAGGTGAAGGGGGCGCCGGGCCACAGCGGATCGCCCACGTCGAGCGAGGCGCCGGGGGCCACGACCACGCCCTCGACCTGCGGGGACGCGGCGAGTACGGCGAGCGGGCGGAGCACCTTGTCCGTGTCGGCGAGGCCACCGCGCACGGACAGGACCAGTTCGGCACGCGGGCCCGCGACCGGGTCGGCGAGCATCGCCGTGGGGTCGCTCATGGGCTGTGCGGACATGCCGAGCGTGGCGTAGCGGACGATGCCGCCCTCCTGGCCGGTGTCCTGGAAACGCAGTACTTCGACGCGGTCCGTGCCTAGGAAAGTGACCGCGGCGCGGGCGTCCGGTTCGCCCAGCGCGGTACGCAACCGTGCCTCGACCAGAGCAAGAACATCAACCATGCGGGGAGCATAGAACTCGTCAGTACCGGGCAAAGCAGCGCCTTGACACTTCGGCCGGCTGATAGTCTGGGCCGGTCGTTCGGGCAGCACGCAGATGGGGGTACCTCCCAGGCCATTAGGGCACTGGGGGAGTCGCGATCAAGTCCCGACGCCGTTGAGACTCCCCTACGGGGGACCGGCCGGAGGAGGTGGGGCTGCAATGGACCGAAGTCGGCCTGGCAGTACCACCCGCTCTTCCGACCGTTGATGTCGTCGCTCTGGCTCTAGCCCCTCCAGCCGGCTGCCGCCGCTCGCACTTCTTCACTGTCGCGGAAGAGCACTTCGTTTCCTTTTCCTGATCTGCCTGATCCGTTCGGTGTACCCGATCCGACCGATCTGTCTGTTCCGAAGTCAGTGCCTGTATCAGTAGCGAAACTCGCCACCGCGACGGTGCGGTGCTCCCCGCTTTGTGGACGTGCCAAACATCCGCACACAGGACGTCCCCATTCCGGGCAGTTCCAACCGTCGTTGGCGCCTTTCGTTGCTCGTCGCGAAGGAGCCCGCCATGTCGATGATCCGCGACCTGCGTGCCGTGGTCCGGCCGTCCCGCCCCTCCCTGCGCAAGGACGGCGGCGCGTACGACACCACCCGCGACCCCGGCACTCCCTCGGCCGTCGTCGACTGCGCCGTCTACCGCGACGGTGCCCGTGTCGACACCGGCAAGCCGCTGACCCCGCACGAGGCGATGCGCCAGGTGCGGCGCGACGGCGGCTTCGTGTGGATCGGGCTGCACGAGCCGACCGAGGCCGAATTCAGCGGTATCGCCGGGGAGTTCGGGCTCCACCCGCTCGCCGTCGAGGACGCCGTACAGGCCCACCAGCGGCCGAAGCTGGAGCGCTACGACGACTCGCTGTTCACCGTCTTCAAGACCATCCACTACGTCGAGCACGACCAACTCACCGCCAACAGCGAGGTCGTCGAGACCGGCGAGGTCATGTGCTTCACCGGGCGGGACTTCTTCATCACCGTCCGGCACGGCGGCCAGGGTTCGCTGCGGGCGCTGCGGCACCGGCTGCAGGACGACCCCGAGCTGCTCGCGCGCGGTCCCTCGGCGGTGCTGCACGCGATCGCCGACCATGTCGTCGACGGCTATGTCGCGGTCGCGGACGCGGTGCAGGACGACATCGACGAGGTCGAGACCGAGGTGTTCACGCCGGGCCGCAAGGGCGGGGTCTCGCGTGGTGTCGACTCGGCGCGGATCTACCAACTCAAGCGCGAGGTACTGGAGTTCAAGCGGGCGGTGTCGCCGCTGCTGCGTCCCATGCAGCTGCTGAGCGAGCGGCCGATGCGGCTGATCGACCCCGACATCCAGAAGTACTTCCGGGACGTCGCCGACCATCTCGCGCGGGTCCACGAGCAGGTCATCGGCTTCGACGAGCTGCTCAACTCGATCCTCCAGGCCAACCTGGCGCAGGCGTCCGTCGCACAGAACGAGGACATGCGGAAGATCACCGCGTGGGCCGCGATCATCGCCGTACCGACGATGGTGACGGGCGTGTACGGCATGAACTTCGAGCACATGCCCGAACTCCAGGCGAAGTACGGCTACCCGGTGGTGCTGACCCTCACGGTCGGCGTCTGTCTGGTGATCCACCGCACGCTGAAGCGCAACGGCTGGCTGTGAGCGGCCTGGATAGGCTGAGCCCATGACTAGCAGCGAGCTGCTCGACCAGGCCCTCGTCGAGGAGGCCACGAAGAAGTCCGGCCTCGTCTGGGTCAACGGTCCCGGCGTCCCGGCCCGTGCCCTGTGGCACGTCTGGCACGAGGGCGCGGCCTGTCTGATCGGCGACGGTCCGGGTGAGCAGCCGCTGCCGGGGCTGACCGACGGCGGCGCCGCCGAGGTCACGGTCCGCAGCAAGGACAAGGGCGGCCGGCTGGTCGTATGGACGGCGAAGGTGGTGGAACTGGCGCCGGGCTCCGAGGCCTGGACCGCGACCGTCGGCGAGCTGAAGGGCAAGCGGCTCAACGCGCCCGACGGCGAGGCGATGACGGAGCGCTGGGCGCGCGAGTGCCGGGTGCTGCGGCTCGAACCGACGGGCGCTACGGCCGAGTTGCCGCAGG
>NZ_JAWOAI010000396.1:0-9348 GCF_033194735.1 Streptomyces sp. W16 | reverse complement strand
GCCGATGCCCTCCTCGCGCAGCAGCCGCACCACCGCCACCAGCGGGCTCGCCTTCACCGCGAACGCGTGCAGCACCGGTGTCCCCGGCGCGGTCACTGCGTCGAACGCCGCCCGCAGCGCCGCCGCCGACTCCCGGATACCGGTGACGTCCAGCAGCGCGACGATGGGGGAGTCCGGCCCCAGCAGCCCCTGCTCCACGGCGGCCCGCACCGCCTGGTCCCGGCGCGCGGTCCGCTCGGCGCCGTCCGTGTGACCCTGGTGTACGTCGTTCACTGCGTCCCCCGTCGTGTCGTTGCCCGCGGTCGTTACATCCAGCCAAACATCCAGAGCCTGCCCACATCGGCGCCGCCATGTATTGACTAGTTCTATTCAGAACGCCAGGATGTGAATAACCGCAGTAAAGATGCGTAGTACAGAAGTGCAGATCCGCTGAGAGCAGTCCGCTAGGAGGCAGACCATGTCAGGACCCCGCCCCGTACGAGCACCGCGCGGTACGGAACTGAGCGCCCTGGGATGGCAGCAGGAAGCCGCCCTGCGGATGCTGCAGAACAACCTGGACCCCGAGGTCGCCGAACACCCCGACAAGCTCGTCGTCTACGGCGGCACCGGCAAGGCCGCCCGTGACTGGCGCTCCTTCGACGCCATGGTCCGCACCCTGCGCACCCTCAAGCAGGACGAGACGATGCTCGTCCAGTCCGGCCGCCCGGTCGGCGTCATGCAGACCCACGAGTGGGCGCCGCGCGTCCTCATCGCCAACTCCAACCTGGTCGGCGACTGGGCCAACTGGGAGGAGTTCCGGCGGCTCGAAGCCCTCGGCCTCACCATGTACGGCCAGATGACCGCCGGTTCCTGGATCTACATCGGCACCCAGGGCATCCTCCAGGGCACCTACGAGACCTTCGCCGCCGTCGCTGCGAAGAAGTTCAACGGCACCCTCGCCGGGACCATCACCCTCACCGCAGGACTCGGCGGCATGGGCGGCGCCCAGCCCCTCGCCGTGACCATGAACGACGGCGTCGCGATCTGTATCGATGTCGACCCGCGCGCCATCGAGCGCCGCATCGAGCACCGCTACCTCGACGTCCGCGCCGACTCCCTCGCGCACGCCCTCCAACTCGCCGTCGAGGCCCGCGACGCCCGCCGCCCGCTCTCCATCGGCCTCCTCGGCAACGCGGCCGAATTGCTCCCGCAGATGCTCGCCGAGGGCGCCCCCATCGACATCGTGACCGACCAGACCTCGGCCCACGACCCCCTCGCCTACCTGCCGATCGGCATCGACTTCGACGACATGGCCGACGCCGCGACCAAGGACCCGGCGGGCTTCACCGTCCGCGCCCGCGAGTCCATGGCGAAGCACGTCGAGGCGATGGTCGGCTTCATGGACGCCGGCGCCGAGGTCTTCGACTACGGCAACTCGATCCGCGGCGAGGCCCAACTCGCCGGATACGAGCGGGCGTTCGCCTTCCCCGGCTTCGTCCCCGCCTACATCCGCCCCCTCTTCTCCGAGGGCAAGGGCCCCTTCCGCTGGGCCGCCCTCTCCGGCGAGGCCTCCGACATCCACAAGACGGACAAGGCGATCCTCGACCTCTTCCCCGAGAACGAGTCCCTCCACCGCTGGATCAAGCTGGCGGGGGAGAGGGTCCACTTCCAGGGCCTCCCGGCCCGCATCTGCTGGCTCGGCTACGGCGAGCGCGACAAGGCCGGCGAGCGCTTCAACGACATGGTGGCTTCCGGCGAGTTGGCGGCCCCGCTGGCCATCGGCCGCGACCACCTCGACTGCGGCTCCGTCGCCTCCCCGTACCGCGAGACCGAGGCCATGCTCGACGGCTCCGACGCGATCGCCGACTGGCCCCTGCTGAACGCGATGGTCAACGTCGCCTCCGGCGCCTCCTGGGTCTCCATCCACCACGGCGGCGGCGTCGGCATGGGCCGCTCCATCCACGCGGGCCAGGTGACGGTGGCCGACGGCACGGCTCTCGCCGGCGAGAAGATCCGCCGGGTACTGACCAACGACCCCGGCATGGGCGTCATCCGGCACGTCGACGCCGGCTACGACATCGCGGAGCGGGTCGCCGACGAGCGGGGTGTGCGGGTGCCGATGCGCGAGGGTGACGACGCGTGACCCTTCCGGGAGACGAGCGGGGCGGCAACTCCTCGGTGGAGGCGGGCGATTCGTCGCCGACCACGGGTCCGGCCGTGCCCACCGGTTCCGCCCTGCGGAACGACCGCCCACGGCCTGTGGCGGGTGACGGTGGCCCACGGTCCGTGGCGGGTGACGGTGGCCTGCGGTCTGTCGCGGGTGACGGTGGTCCGGAGTCCGCATCGAGTGACGGCAGCCTGCGGCCTGTCGCGAGCGACGGCATCACGCCGCCCGTGTTCGGCGGCGCTCAGCCGCAGCCTGCGGCGGGTGCCGGGCCGCCGCGCCCGGCGGTGGGTGATGGCCGGGCTCAGCCTGTGGCGGGCTCTGGCCGCTCCCAGCCCGCGCGGTCCGCGACCTCGGCCCACACCCCGACCTCCTTCCACGAGATGTGGCGCGAACTGCGTCCCATCGGGCGGCACGCCGACTCCGGCGGCTATCGCCGGTTCGCCTGGACGGCCGCCGACACCGAATGCCGGGCCTGGTTCGAGGAGCAGGCGACGTCGCGCGGCCTGGCCTACGAACTCGACCGCAACGGCAACCAGTGGGCCTGGCTCGGTGACCCCACCGCCGGAGACGCCGTGGTCACCGGGTCGCACCTCGACTCGGTACCCGACGGCGGAGCCTTCGACGGGCCCCTCGGAGTCGTGTCGTCCTTCGCCGCACTCGATGAACTGCGCGGCAGGGGCGTGCAGTTCAGCAAGCCGCTCGCCCTCGTCAACTTCGGGGACGAGGAGGGCGCCCGCTTCGGGCTCGCCTGTGTCGGGTCGCGGCTGGCCGCCGGGCAGCTCACCGTCGAACAGGCGCACCGGCTGACCGACGGCGACGGGGTCACGCTGCCGCAGGCCATGGCGGCGGCGGGCTACGACGCCGACGCCATCGGCCCCGACCCCGAACGGCTCGCCCGCATCGGCGCGTTCGTCGAACTCCACGTCGAACAGGGCCGCGCGCTGGACCTGTCCGGCGACCGGGTCGGCATCGCCAGCGCCATCTGGCCGCACGGGCGGTGGCGGTTCGACTTCCGGGGCGAGGCCAATCACGCCGGTACGACGAGGCTCGTGGACCGGCGAGACCCCATGCTGTCGTACGCCGAGACCGTGCTCGCCGCCCGTCGCGAGGCCCAACTCGCCGGTGCCGTCGCCACGTTCGGGAAGATCGCCGTCGAACCGAACGGCGTCAACGCCATCCCCTCCCTGGTGCGCGGCTGGCTCGACTCCCGCGCCGCCGACCAGGACACCCTGGACACGGTGGTCACCGGCGTCGAGAAGGCGGCCCGGGAGTACGCGGAGGCGCACGGCGTCGACCTCGACGTCGTCCGGGAGTCCTTCACCCCCGTCGTCGAGTTCGACCACGCCCTGCGCGACGAACTCGCCCGCCTCCTGGGGAAGGAGACGGAGCTGACCGTCCCCGTCCTGGGCACCGGCGCCGGACACGACGCCGGAATCCTCTCCGGGAGCATCCCGACCGCCATGCTGTTCGTGCGCAACCCCACGGGCGTCTCGCACTCCCCGGCCGAGTTCGCGGCCGAGGACGACTGCGTGGCCGGGGTGACCGCACTCGCCGACGTACTGGAAGGGCTGGCCTGCAGGTGACGCACCCCACCACGCGGACGTACTGGCTGGAACACGCCTGGCTCGACACCAACGTCGAGCCGGGCGTCGCCCTGGAGGTGAGCGACGGACGGATCACCGCCGTCCGCACCGAGGTCGACACCCCGCCTCCCGGCGCCGAGATCCTGCGCGGACTCACCCTCCCCGGGCTCGCCAACGCCCACAGCCACGCCTTCCACCGCGCCCTGCGCGGCACCGTCCAGGTCGGCTCCGGCACCTTCTGGACCTGGCGGGAGGTCATGTACTCCTTCGCCGACCAGCTGACCCCGGACACCTACCACGCACTGGCCCGCGCGGTGTACGCCGAGATGGCGCTGGCCGGGATCACGGCGGTCGGCGAGTTCCACTACGTGCACCACGCCCACGGCGGCACCCCGTACACCGACCCCAACGCCATGGGCGAGGCCCTCATCGCCGCCGCCTCCGAAGCCGGTGTCCGCATCACCCTCCTCGACACCGCCTACCTCTCCTCCGGCTTCGGACAGCCCCCCAACCACCACCAGCTCCGCTTCTCCGACGGCAGCGCGGACGCCTGGGCGGAACGCTGTTCACTTCTCAAGGAACGGGATCACGCAAGGATCGGTGCCGCCATCCACTCCGTACGGGCCGTGCCCGCACGGGAGTTGGCGACGGTTGCCCGCTGGGCCGAGGAGCGGCGGGCCCCGCTCCATGTGCACCTGTCCGAGCAGACCGCCGAGAACGACGCCTGCCGCACCGCCCACGACTGCACGCCGACCCGACTCCTCGCCGATCACGGGGTGTTGGGCCCGCGCACCACGGGCGTGCACAACACGCACCTCACGGACGAGGACATCGCGCTGCTGGGCTCGACCGGGACGGGCACCTGCATGTGCCCGACGACCGAACGCGACCTCGCCGACGGCATCGGCCCCGCCGTGGCCCTCCAGCGAGCCGGCTCACCGCTCTCCCTCGGCTCCGACAGCCACGCCGTCATCGACCTGCTCGAAGAGGCCCGCGCGATGGAGCTGAACGAGCGCCTGCGCACCCGCACCCGGGGTCACTGGACGGCGGCGGCCCTGCTCCGGGCGGCCTCCGCCGACGGCCACGCGGCCCTCGGCTGGGACGAAGCGGGCAGCATCACGGCAGGCGCCCTCGCCGACTTCACGACGATCGCGCTCGACTCGGTCAGGACAGCGGGGCCGGTGCCCAGGCTCGGCGCCGAGACGGCCGTATTCGCGGCGACGGCAGCGGACGTACGGCACACCGTCGTGGGCGGGCGGCACGTCGTACGCGACGGAGTGCACGCGCTCGTACCGGATGTGCCGCAGGCCCTCGCGCAGGCCGTCGAAGCCCTGCGCGCGTAGAGACGACCGCCGACCCCCGCACCCACGAGGACACGATGAGCAGCAGCACCGTCATCACCAACATCACTACGCTGGTCACCAACGACCCCTCCCTCGGTGACGGTTCGGCTCTCGGACTGATCCAGGACGCGGCCGTCGTCATCGACGGCGACCGCATCGCGTGGACCGGTGAATCAAGCAAAGCACCCGCCACTGACAATCGGGTCGACGCCGGTGGGAGGGCGGTCCTGCCGGGCTTCGTGGACTCCCACTCGCACCTCGTCTTCGCCGGCGACCGCACACAGGAGTTCAACGCCCGGATGTCCGGGCGGGCGTACAGCGCGGGCGGCATCCGTACGACGGTCGCGGCGACGCGCGCGGCGAGCGACGCGGAACTGGAGGCGAACCTCACCCGTTACCTGGACGAGGCCCTCCGCCAGGGCACCACCACCTTCGAGACGAAGTCCGGCTACGGCCTGACGGTCGCCGACGAGTCCCGCGCCCTGCGGATCGCCGCCGCGCACACCGACGAGGTGACGTATCTCGGCGCGCACATCGTCTCGCCCGACCACGCCGACGACCCCGCCGCCTACGTCGCGCTGGTGACCGGCGAGATGCTCAACGCCTGTGCCCCGCACGCCCGTTGGATCGACGTCTTCTGCGAGAAGGGCGCGTTCGACGGTGACCAGGCCCGCGCGATCCTGACGGCCGGCAAGGCGAAGGGCCTGCACCCGCGCATCCACGCCAACCAGCTCTCGTACGGCCCCGGCGTCCAGCTCGCCGTAGAACTCGACGCGGCGAGCGCGGACCACTGCACGCATCTCACGGACGCGGACGTGGACGCGCTGGCGAGCGGCAGTACCGTCGCGACCCTGCTGCCCGGTGCCGAGTTCTCGACGCGGGCCCAGTGGCCGGACGCGCGCCGACTCCTGGACGCCGGTGTCACCGTCGCGTTGTCCACCGACTGCAACCCCGGCTCGTCCTTCACGTCCTCCGTGCCCTTCTGCATCGCGCTGGCGGTGCGGGACATGGGGATGACTCCGGACGAGGCGGTGTGGTCGGCCACGGCGGGCGGAGCGGCGGCGTTGCGACGGGACGACGTGGGGCGGATCGCGCCGGGCGCCCGCGCCGACCTGATCCTGCTGGACGCGCCCAGCCATGTGCATCTGGCCTACCGGCCGGGCGTGCCGCTGGTCAGCGGGGTGTGGCGGCGGGGAACGCGGCTCCCGTAGCGGTCGGTCCGACGACAGCGGGACTCACCGGTCCGTCGCGCCGGCCCGGTCGAGACGGCGGTGGAGGAACCCGGTGATGATGCCCATCGTGGTGGCGGAGGTCCAGGGCAGCCCGGTGTTCGCGCGTCCGAGGAACGCGACGTCTCCGTGGTTGGCGCCGTTCAGGACGTAGCGGGTGCTGTCGGCTCCGGCGGCGCGCAGCGCCTGGTGCACATGCTGCGTCTGGGAGGAGGAGACGAGCATGTCCTCGCTGCCGTGCAGGAACAGGAACGGCGGTGCCGAAGCGGTCGCGTAGCCCGCCGGGTCCGCGGCACGTACTTCGTCGAGGATTTCCGGGAACGGTGAGCCCGGCCTGCCGAGGTACGCCGAGAAGTGCGTGGCCTCCTGCCGGTAGTGGAGCCGGGCCGCCTCGTCGAAGTCGTCGGCGATGGCGGAGAGTTCGGAGCTGCCGTAGGCGTCGATCACGGCCTGCACCTGTCCCGGCGGGGCCGGGTCCGAGGCGGCGGAGAACTCGGGCAGACCGTCCGTGACGCCCGTCAGCGCCGCCAAGTGACCGCCGGCCGACTCGCCCCACAAGGCGACCGCACCGGGGTCGATGCCGAAGTCGTCGGCGTACGACCGCAGATACGCGAGGGCGGCGCGGACATCGCGGACGGAGTCGTGGAAGGTGGCGCCGTCGGCGGTGACGCGGTATTCGACACTGGCGACGACGAAACCGGACTCGGCGACATGTCTGCGCGCTTCGAACGCCATGGCCTTGTTGCAGCGGAGGAACGCACCACCGGGAAGGTGGACGACCAGCGGAAGCCGGTCGTCGGTGGCCGGCCGCAGGATGTCGAGCTTCAGCTCGCGCCGCGCACCGCCGGGCAGTTCGACGGTCGCATAGGTGACGTCGTGACGGCTGTCCACCTCGACGGCGCCGAGGGACATCTGCGCGTCCGGGTCGACGTCCAGCAGTGTGCTGTCGGCGAGATCGGGCGGCGCGATGGCGGTGGCGACGGGGACGGGCAGGACAAAGGCAGCGGGCATGATGTTCTCTCCGATCGTCATGGAACGTGCGGTGAGAGAAAAGTTCCAGGCCACGCCGACAAGCGCCCGACACCCCCGACGGACATCCGACACCCCTGACATCGCGGCCCGAATGCCCGGACAGGTCCTAGTCGCTGTTGTCGATGCTCCAGGCCCGGAACGCGCCCTTGGTGATGCGCCCGAGGAGGGTGTTGAAGTCGGCCTTGACGGCTTCCGGGGTCTTCTCCGGCGGGAACAGGGGCTTGATGGGCTGCCGTTCCTGCGACAGGCCGTCGGCGAGGCGGGCCTTGTAGGCGTTGTACACGGCCGCGATGTCCTGGCGGATCGCCGGGCCCTCGCCGTTGCCGAGGACCGGCATTCCGCGCATGCGGTTGTCGTTCGTCGCGGCGATCGACGCCACGTCCATGAGGAAGCAGTCGATGAGGTCGGTGACGTCCTTTTCCCGGGCGCCTTCCTCGTGGTTGCTCGCGTCCCGCAGCAGCAGGTCCGCCATCTGCAGGGTGACGTCGCGGTAGATGGTGTACCGCGGGCTTCCCGGGATGACGCCTAGCACGTGGTCGGCCTGCTTGGCGGTGTCGGTGTTCATCGACGCGAATCCGTCGGGATGGGGCTTGTCCTCCAGCCCCGGCACCGGGAAGGGCACGCCCCGGAAGGCCTCTTCCTCATCGCGCATGTTGGGCGCGGCGGCGGCCATCGGGTGGATGCCGAACTCGTGGCAGAGCATGCCCACGATGTAGCCGATGTCGTAGTTCTCCAGGTAGTAGGCGGCCATCGTGACGAAGACGCCGTCGGTCCCCTTGTCGACCACGTCCGCCGGGGTCTGGGTCGTCCGCTTCTCCAGCGTGATCCGGCAGGTCCGGCCGTTGAGGAAGGACCTGATCGCCGTGTTGGCGGACAGGAGTTCCAGCACCCGGGTGGCCTTGTCCTGCGATTCCGGGAACTTGAGGGACACGTTGGTGAACGCGATGTTCCCGCTCGACAGCTTGCTGCGCTGGACCACCGGCGCCCGTTGCACGGCCGGTGCGGGGCCGGCCGCCTGACCGGCCGAGGAGTGACCCTCCTCGCCGAGCATCCGAACGACGTTCGCGTTGCCCGCCCTCGACTGCAGCGAGAGCAACTCGTGCGAGGGCTGGGCGGTCGAGGGCTGGGCGGCCGGGGACCTGGCGGTGTCGGCTGCGGGGCCGCTCAGCGGGGCACGCCGGGCTACGGCGTCCCGCGCGCGGGCTTCGTCTCGGGCGTGCACGTCCTCACCTCTGGCCTGGAGATCGCGGTCTACGTCGTCTGCACCTGCACCGCGATCTCCGTTGTCTACACGCCGACCGGACGCTCCCGCGAGGTACTCGGGGGCAACGAATCCGCGCCGGAAAACCGTTCCACCTGCCCACAGGGGCAGGACCGGTGCCGACGGGCGGCGACCGCGGCCGGGGCGGACGCGGCCGTAGGGTGCTCGGCATGAGCATCATCGGGGTTGGTATCGACGTGGCCGAGATCGACCGGTTCGCGGCGTCGCTGGCGCGTACGCCCGGGATGGCCCGACGCCTTTTCCTGGACAGCGAGTTGCTGCTGCCGAGCGGGGAGCGCCGGGGGCCCGCCTCCCTCGCCGCCCGCTTCGCCGCGAAGGAGGCCCTGGCGAAGGCGCTGGGCGCGCCGGCCGGGCTGCTCTGGACGGACGCCGAGGTCTACGTGGAGGACAGCGGGCGGCCCCGGCTGCGGGTGACGGGCACGGTCGCGGCGCGGGCGGCCGAGCTGGGCGTGCGCTCGTGGCACGTGTCGTTGAGCCATGACGCGGGGGTGGCTTCGGCGGTGGTGATCGCGGAGGCGTGACGGGGGCGGAGAACGGGGAGCCCTGCCCGCCCGGGTGCGATCCGTACGCCTTCCGGGGCAGACTCGACCGCATGCGTACTGCGTACAGCGTGGAGACGGTAAGAGCGGCCGAACGGCGGCTGATGGCACGGCTTCCCGAAGGCGCGCTCATGCAGCGCGCCGCTGCCGGACTGGCCGTCGCCTGCGCCCAGTTGACGGGCCGAGATCGGAAG
>NZ_JAWOAI010000395.1:0-9459 GCF_033194735.1 Streptomyces sp. W16 | reverse complement strand
CACGGCAGCCGGCTGCTCACCGGAGGAGCCCGGGAGGGCGCGATGATCGCCCCCGCGCTCCTGGCCGGGCTGCCCGACAGCGCCCGGCTCGCCTCCGAGGAGGCGTTCGCCCCGCTGGTCGCCGTCACCCCGGTCGGCTCCCTCGACGAGGCGGCACGCAGGGCCAACGCCACCCGGTACGGCCTCCAGGCGGGGGTGTTCTGCCAGGACCTCGACGTCGCGCTCGCCTTCACACGTCTGCTGGACACGGGCGGCGTCATCATCAACGACACATCGAGCTGCCACCCCGATCCGATGCCGTACGGCGGAATCAAGGACAGCGGCCAAGGGGTCGAAGGGCCCGGGTACGCCGTCCCCGACATGACCGATTCCCGAACGGTTCTGATCCGGCACCGCCCGCCCTTCCTTCAGGAATCAAATCAACCCTTGCCAACTCATGCTGTTCTCAAGGAGGTTGACAAGAAATCATGAGAAAATCAAAGTTCTCTTAGCCGTCAATCACAGTGTTCAGCGATGGAATTCAACACGTCGAAGCCAATCCCTCGAAAGTTCCTGAAGCCTTCTTTTCAGGGTGCTGGGAATTTTCTTTGAAGGGCCTCCGTGCTCAATTCCCGAAAGGAACACTGAATTGCAGGACAAGAACGCTCACCGCAGGTCCCCCCGGCGCAAGACGAAGGCGGCGGTGGCCTTCGCCGCCGCGACCGCCGCTCTCTTAGGCGCGCTGTACGCCAACGCGAACGCCGCCTCCGTCCAGGACACCCCTGCTGCCGGCGCGTCGGCGAGCTCGTCCGCCACGTCCACGGCCTCCACCACCGCCGCCACGTCCGTCTCGGACGTGGTGGACGCCGCCAACACGTTCCTGGACACCCTCGACGACGACCAACAGGCCGAGGTACTCCTCGACTTCACGGAGGCGAACGCCACCGCCTGGTCGAACCTGCCGTGCGGTTCGACCTGCCGGGTCGGCATCGAGTTCAGCACGCTCAGCGACACGCAGCTGACCGCCGCCAAGGCGGTGGTCGAGGCGGCGACGGGCACCGGCAGCGGTACCGGCTACGACCAGGTCAGCCAGATCCTGGCGGCCGACGACGTCCTCGGCGAGACCGCCAGCGGCTACGGCAGCGGCAACTACTACCTCGCCTTCCTGGGTACCCCGAGCACGTCCGGCACCTGGCAACTGCACTTCGGCGGCCACCACCTCGCGGTCAACCTCACCTACAAGGACGGAGAGGTCGAGGGCACCACCCCGTACTTCGTCGGAGTGGAGCCCACCAGCTGGACCGACGACGACGGCACCTCGTACGCGCCCCTGTCCGGGATGCACGACTCGATGCTGGCGATGCTCGAAGGCCTGACCGACGACGAGCTGACGGAGGCGAAGCTCTCCGAGTCGTACACCGACGTGCTGCTCGGCCCGGGTGACGACGGCGACTTCCCGACGACCAAGGAAGGCCTGGCCGTCAGCGAACTGACCGACGACCAGAAGCAGTTGGTGCTCGACGCCATCGAGCCGTGGGTCGACGTCGCGGACGACACGACCGCCGCCGCCACGCTGAGCACCTACAAGTCGGACCTCGACTCGACCTACATCTCGTACTCCGGCACGACCGCACTGGACACCCAGGGCGACTACGTACGCATCGACGGACCGGGGGTCTGGATCGAGTTCGTCTGCCAGGACGGCGTGGTCTACACGAGTCAGATCCACTACCACACCGTCTACCGCGACCACGACACCGACTACGGAGGAGAGTTCTCGTTCTCATGAGCCGCCTCCCGATCTCACTGCCATCTGCACTGCGCAAGGTGGCCGGGATCGCGGTGACGGTGACGGCGGCGCTGCTTCTCGCGGCGCCGCCCGCCGTCGCGCATCCCATGCCCCACTCGGTGCTCCTGCTGGACGTGCACGAGACGTCGGTGACCGCCGAACTCGACCTGCCGGTCGACGACTTCTCCAGGGCGAGCGGCATCGACCTGACCGACTCCACCGCGGCCACGCTGACGAAGCGGACCCCGGCGATCCGCACCTACCTGGCCGCCCACCTGCGCCCCACCACCCTCCAGGGCAAGGCATGGACCGTCGCCTTCGGTGACGTCGCACTGAGCCGGACGCAGCAGACCTCCACCGGCTTGTACCGCGAACTGACCGTCCAGGCCACGCTCACAGCACCCTCCGGCGGGGACACGCGTCACTTCAACCTCGGCTACGACGCGGTCATCCACCAAGTCGTCACCCACACCGCCCTGGTGTCCATCCGTCAGGACTGGGCCGCCGGCCACGTCGCCGGCGAGAACGCCGCCACCCAGGTGGGCGTCATCCGCATCAACTCCCGGACCATGAAGGTCACGCCGCTCACCATCAATCTGGAGAACGGAAGCGTCTGGAGCGGGACGTACGCGATGTTCCGGCTCGGCGCCACCCATATCCTCGAAGGCACCGATCACCTGCTCTTCCTGCTCATCCTGCTGCTCCCCGCACCACTGAGCGCGGCCCGGAACCGATGGCAGGGGCTGGCGAATACCCGGACCACCATCCACCGCGTCGCCCGCACCACTCTCGCATTCACTGTCGGGCATTCCCTCGCTCTCGCCATGAGCGCCTTCGGTCATCTCGACATCCCCGCGCAGCCGGTCGAGGTATTTATCGCAATCAGCATTCTGGTGGGCGCCGTCCACGCGATCCGCCCTCTCTTTCCGGGGCGCGAGGCAGTCGTCGCCGGCGTTTTCGGACTCGGGCACGGCCTGGCGTTCTCCCTCGTCCTCGCCGAGATGAACCTCTCGTCCACCCAACTCGCCCTCAGCCTCGCGGGATTCAACCTCGGCATCGAAGGAATGCAACTCCTGCTCGTCCTTCTCGCCCTGCCGAGCCTGATCGCTCTCTCCCGGCTGCCCCGGCACGCCACACTCCGCAACACCTGCGCGGCGCTGACCGCCGGCGCCGCCCTCGGCTGGCTGCTCGACCGCCTCGGTGTGCCCAACCCAGTCGCCCGCGCGGCGGACAGCGCCGGAGCGCACACCTCCCAACTGTTCCTCGTCCTCGTCACCGCCGCCGTACTCTCCGCACTCCTGACGCTCACCGTCCGCCGTCGCGGACGAGCGGTGACCGGAGCAGGCCATGAACCAGGCCCTCCCCGGACCCCGGTGCTGACGGCTCGCGGCGTCAACAAAGCCTCGCAGCAGGGTGGTTGAGGGAACAGGGACGCGGACGCTCCAGCGGCGAATGGCGCCTGACCTGGGTGGACGCCCGTCAGGCGCCCGGGGGGTGACATCCGCGCCGAGCGCGGTCCGGGCCGACCCGGGCCGCCGTTCTTCGTTCTGTTCGGGTCCGGTTCGATCAAGGTCCGGCAGCGGCACCGTGCGGAGCCCTCACCGCGTCGCGTCCCGTTGCCCACCGACCGCCGCTGTGTCCTGCTCCCGGCCGACCACCCGAGCCGCCCCCGCCCACGTGCAGTACCGCGGGAACCTAGAGGTCGGCAGGCCCAGGAACCGGCCGTCACTCCGACCGACGCGGCGCCGTCGTCGATTCGCGTACCACCAGGCGGGAGCCGACACGGATGAGCCGGCCGACGCCCTCCTCGCCGGGGTGGCCGTTGTCGGGGCGGCTGTCGATGCGGCGCAGCAGTTGCTCCGCGGCGAGCTCGCCGAGGTCGCGGGCGCCGTTGTCGACGACGGTGATCGGCGGGTGCCAGTACGGGAACCAGGGGGCCTCCTCGTGGCACACGAGGGAGAGTTGCTCCGGCACCCGGACCCCGAGTTGCACCAGGGCACCGAGCACCCCGAACGTCGCTTCGTGGTTGGCGCTGTACAGCGCGGTGGGCCGGTTGTCCGCCGCCATCAGCCGCATGGCCGCCTCCGCACCGAAGGGCACGGTGAACGGACCCCGCGCGCACAGGGCGGGATCGGGTTCGAGTCCGACGGTGGCCAGTGCCGAGGTGAATCCCGCGTAGCGGTCGCGTCCGGAGTCGACGCCCGGCGGGCCGCCGATGAAGGCGATGCTCCGGTGCCCGAGGTCGAGCAGATGGCGGACGGCCAGTTCGGCGCCGTCCCGGTCGGCGGCCATCACGGAGTCGCCGGGGGCGTTGTCGGGGGTGCGCATCAGGTTGACCACGGGGATGCCGGCCGCGCTCACCTCCCGGACCGTCGCGGTGTTGTCGCCGGTGCCCACGATGATCAGGCCGTCGACGCGGTGGTCCAACAGCATGTCCAGGTAACGGCGTTCACGTGCCGGGTCCGAGTCGGTGACGCACAGCAGCACTTGGTAGCCGCGTTCGTCGAGCCGTTGCTGGAGCACTTCGGTGATGCGGTGGAACGAGGCGTTCACCAGGTTCGTTATCACCAGCCCGACGAGGTTGCTGCGCTTCGTGCGCAGTCCACTGGCGATCCGGTTGGGGCGGTAACCGAGCCGCTCCGCCGCGGACTGCACCGCACGCTTCGTCCGGTCACTCACCCGGCTGGAACCGCTGAGCACCCGCGAGGCCGTGCTCTTGGAGACCCCTGCCGCCTCGGCCACCTGGTCCAAGGTGACGGCCACCGGCCCACCCCCGATCATGAAATCGATCCCATACGACTCTTCTCGTACGCCGAGCCGTGATCGCCATCATGTCAGACAGGGTCGAGTCGGTGGCGTAAACAATACGTTTCGCCAGCAGTTTCCGGCCAGAACGAGGTTGACCGGCACCTCCGGCCGGTGTCACGGTGCTGTGCAATCGATCCCACAGAGTGGTCCCACAAGGCGACGTCCTGGCGGGACGTCCTGACGGGACGGACACTCGATCGGAGCACACACGATGAACACTTCCGGCGCCGTGCCCTGGCGCGGTTACTGGCCGGCCGCACCCACCCCCTTCACCGCCGACGGCTCCCTCGACGAGGACGCCTGGCGCGCACTGCTCGGGCTGTACGCGGAGCACGGAGTCCACGGTGTCCTGGTGAACGGCACGACCGGCGAGTGGTTCTCCCAGACCCCCGAGGAGCGCCGCCGGGTCGCCGAGATCGCGGTCGCCGAACTCTCCGGGCAGATACCGGTGGTGATCGGCTGCGGCGCGTACACCGCCGCCGAGTCCGCACGCTACGGCGCACACGCCCGCTCGATCGGCGCGGACGGCATCCTCACCACCCCGCCGCCCTACGTCCACCCGAGCCAGGACGAGATCCACGCCTTCTACGCCACTCTCGCCGGGGCGGTCGACCTGCCGCTCATGGTCTACAACTGGCCGCGCGGTACCGCCGTCGACATCACGGTCGACACCCTGGCCAGGCTGGCCGAACTGGACACCGTGGTGGCCGTCAAGGACAGCTCCGGCGACGAGTTGAAGGTCGCGGACACCTGCGCCGCCCTGGCCGGGAAGGTCCAGGTCTTCGGCCGCTTCATCCACCGCCGGGGCATGGCAGTGATGGCCGAGTTCGGCGGCGCCGGAAACATCGACGGCGGCGGCCTCGGCGCCCCCTTCGCCGTCCCCTTCTACGAGGCCTACTGGGCAGGCGACTTGACCCTCGCCCGGGAATGGTCCGCACGCTACGAACGGCTTGTGAACCTGCTCGTCAACGACGACTACAGCTCACGGTTCGCCTCACCCACCTCGCAGCTCAAAGCCGCCATGCGGCTGCTCGGGCAGCCCGGAGGGCATGTACGCCCCCCGCTGCTCCCCCTGGAGGACCCGTCCGCGCTGCTCGGCCTGTCCGAGGCGCTCGACGAGGCCGGGCTGCACTCCTGTTCCACCAGCACCGGAAAAAGGTGAACCGACCGTGCGCAGACTTCTCATCGCGGCCTCCTCCGCCGCCCTGCTCCTGACCGTGGCGGCCTGCGGCAGCGAGGACTCGTCCTCGTCGTCCGCCGCCGCGGCCCCGACCGGCTGCACACCCAAGGTGGGCAAGTCGGACCTGGTCAAGGCGGGCACGCTGACGATCTCGACCAACGCGACCCTGCCGCCCATGCAGTACCTGGACGCCTCCAACAAGATCGTCGGCATGCGGGTGGACCTCGGCGACGAGATAGCCAAACTCCTCTGTCTCACCCCGAAGTTCGTCAACATCCCCTTCGACGCGCAGATCCCCGGCGTGCAGTCCGGACGCTGGGACATGATCGACACCGGCATGTTCTACACACCGGAGCGCGCCAAGACCGTCAAGCTCGTCCCGTACGAGGTCCAGGGCGTCTCGATCTCCGTCGCCAAGGGCAACCCGAAGAAGATCACCTCCGAGGACGACCTGTCCGGCAAGACCATCGCCGTAGAGGCTCCGGGTTACGAGTTCGACACCCTCACCGCGCTCAACAAGGAACTCAAGGCGGCCGGCAAGAAGCAGGTCACCGTCCGCACCTTCACCACCACCGCCGACGCCTACCAGGCACTGTCCGCGGGCCAGGTCGAAGGCGTCGCCATCGTCGAGGCGGTCACCAGCTACTACCAGAAGGACGGCCGCTTCGAGACCGCGGTCAAGGGCATGAACCCCGCCCCGCTCGCCCTCGGCTTCGGCAAGCAGAAGCCCGCCGACGCGGTCGCGACCGCGCTCAACACCCTTCGCAGCAACGGCTACTTGGCCACGTTGTTCAAGAAGTACGGCGTCACGGCCTACACCGGCGACCTCAAGGTGACCACCGGCGCGATCAGCGCGAAGTAGCGATCGAAGGGCGAGAGCCATGTGGTCCTGGGATGCCTTCTTCTCCTTCCTCACCAATCCCCAGCTCGTTCAGGGAGCTTGGACGACGATCTGGCTGACCACGGTCAGCATGGCGCTCGCCCTTCCGCTCGCCGTGCTCGTGGCACTGGGCAGAGCGTCCCGCATCACACCGGTCCGGGCGGTCACCGGCTTCTACGTGTGGCTGATGCGCGGCACCCCCCTGCTGGTCCAACTGGTCATCATCTACACGGGGTTGCCCCAGCTGGGCCTGCGCCTCGGCGTTATCAGCGCGGCCCTGACCGGGCTGGTCCTCAACGAGGCGGCGTACCTCTCGGAGATCGTCCGCGCCGGGGTGATGTCGGTCCCGCGCGGCCAGTCCGAGGCGGCCCGTGCGCTGGGCATGCCGCCCTGGAAGGTGTTCCGGGTGGTGGTCATGCCACAGGCGCTGCGGGTGATGGTCCCGCCGCTCGGCAACAGCTTCAACGGGCTGCTCAAGACAACGACCCTCGTGTCGGTGATCTCGGTCGAAGAGCTGCTGCGCCGCACCCAGTTCGCCGTCCAGACCAACTTCCGGGTCCTGGAAGGCCTTACCGCTGCGGCCCTGTACTACCTGGCGATGACCACCTTGTGGGGCCTGGTCCAGCGGTGGCTGGAGACCCGGGTGGGCCGCGGTCACGAGAACAGGCCGACCAGTGGCCGCCGCATGAAGAGCGCGGTCCTCGAATTGGAGACCCGATGAGCACCGAGACGGTCGTCGAAGCGCGCCAGGTCCGCAAGTCGTACGGCGACGTCGAGGTCCTCAAGGGCATCGACCTAACGGTTCAGCGGGGCGAGGTCGTCCTCGTGCTGGGCCCGTCGGGCGGCGGCAAGAGCACGTTCCTCCGCACGCTGAACCACCTGGAGACCCCCGACTCGGGCACCGTCACCATCTGCGGCGAGCGGATCGGCTACGGCGAGAAGGGCGCCCTGCGGGAGCGGCGGATCGCCGTCCAACGGCGGCGTACCGGCATGGTGTTCCAGCAGTTCAACCTGTTCCCGAACATGACCGCGCTGGACAACGTGGCATCCGGTCCAGTGCATGTGAACGGCGTGTCCAAGGCCGAAGCACGTCTCGCGGCAGGCGAGTTGCTGGCGATGGTGGGCCTGGCCGACAAGACCGGCTCCTACCCCGCCCAGCTCTCCGGCGGCCAGCAGCAGCGGGTGGCGATCGCCCGCGCCCTGGCGATGCGCCCGGAGTTGCTGCTCTTCGACGAACCCACCTCGGCGCTCGACCCGGAGATGGTCGGGGAAGTCCTCGACGTCATGGTCCGGCTCCGCGAGGAGGGCATGACCATGATCGTCGTCAGTCATGAGATGGGCTTCGCCCGGGCGGCGGCCGACCGGGTGGTGTTCATCGCCGACGGCACGGTGGTCGAGGACAAGTCCCCCGACCTGTTCTTCTCCGCACCGGAACACGAACGGACCCGCCAGTTCCTGGACCGCATCCTGTGAACCCCCCACCCCCCTTGAGCACTGTGAGCACAGCCATGAGCACCAACTCCCTCCCGCAGACGGTCACCGTGACCATCGACGGCACTCCCGGCCAGGCCTGGGCGGGCCAGTCCGTGACCGCCGCCCTGGTCGCCGCCGGCATCTGGCCGCTGCGCCGCAACCCGGTCAACGGCCAGCTGCGCGGCCCGTTCTGCGGAATGGGCGTCTGCCTGGAGTGCGAGGTGACCATCAACGGCCGCCCCGGCACCCGCAGTTGCACCGCGCACGTCACCGACGGCATGGACATCCGCACCCACACCGAGCCCCTGCCGACGGCCGCGCATGGCTGACGTCATGGCGGAGTCGGAGGCGGATGTCGCGGTGGTCGGCGGCGGCCCGGCGGGACTGCCCGCGGCGCTGGTGCTGGCCCGGGGCGGGCTGAGCGTCGTACTGCTCGACGAGTCCGACACCCTGGGCGGTCAGTACTACAAGCGCCGGGCCGAGCAACTCACCACCGCCTTCGGCGACTTCCGCCCGCGCGGCACCGAACTGATCCGCCAGGTACGGGACTCCGGTGTCGACTGCCGCACCGGCACCCTGGTCTGGGGCGCCGAGGACGCAGGCCGCGCCCTCTTCACCTCCGACGTCCGCACGGGCGCTCTCGGCCGCATCGACACCCGGGTCACACTCGCCGCCACCGGCGCGTACGAACGCTCCCTGCCCTTCCCGGGCTGGACGCTGCCGGGTGTGGTCACCCCCGGGTTCGCCCTGCACCTGGCCACCATGGACCGGGTTCCCGTCGGCAAGCGGGTGGTGCTGGCCGGGACCGGCCCGTTCCTGCTCCCGGTCGCCTGTGCGCTGCTGGAGGTGGGCGCCCGGATCGAGGCACTGGTCGAGCTCAACCACCCGTACCGGCCAGGGGTTTCCTCGATCGGCGGCGCGCTGCGGCAGCCCGCCCGGCTCGCGGAAGCGGCCCGCTATCTGCTCACCCTCGCCCGGCACGGCGTGCGCGTGGAACAGGGTGCCCGGGTGCTGGCCGCGCACGGTGACACCCAGGTCACGGCAGTGGACATCGGCCAAGAGGACGGCAGCGTACGGCAGTTGGAGACCGACGCCCTGTGCGTGGGATTCGGTTTCCGCCCCAGCACCGAACTGCCCCGGCTGCTGGGCTGCGACACCGAGCCGGACCCGACGGGCACGGAGCAACTCCCGGTCGTGGACACGGACGGCGCGACCTCGGTCGACGGCTTGTACGTCGCCGGGGACTGCGCCGGTATCGCGGGGGTGCACGCGGCAGGCGTACGGGGGCAGCTCGCCGCCCACGCGATCCTGCGCCGCCTGGCACCCGAACGCGCGCCCGCACGGGTGGCC
>NZ_JAWOAI010000394.1:0-9478 GCF_033194735.1 Streptomyces sp. W16 | reverse complement strand
CAAGCCGAGCGCATCGCTGAGCGGGCCGGCCAGCGAGGCGGACAGCAGCGTGCCGGCGAGCACGCCGACCACCCCCGCCACCCCACCGGAGAGCATGGCCTCGCCGAGCAGGAGGCGGCGTAGCTCGGGCCGTCCGGAACCGAGGATCCGCAGGACGGCGAACTGACCGATCCGGGCCCGCGCGCTGTCCCCGGCCCGGACGGCACCGAGCACGAGCGCGCCGAGCGCGAGGACCAGCACCCCGACACGCATCGCGAGATCCGCCGCGCCGAACAGACCCGGCAGGTTGCGGACCCGGTCGGACACGGCGGAGGCAGAAAACCCCTTGTCCTGGAGGGACTTGGTGACCGCGGCCACCTGCCGCTGGTGCTCGACCACCACTACGGCGGACTGCGCGCCCTCCCTGCTCTGAAAGGCTCCCGGCGGCCGGCCGGCTCGTGCCGCGGCGAGCAACGCGGCGGTGTCCTGCGAGAGATAGGCGACGCCCGGACCGTCGGCCTGCCAACTCGGGTCGTACAGGGCGACGATCCTCAACTTGATGACAGCGCTGGTGCCGGACGCGGCGCCCGTCGCCCTGGTGTACCCGAAGGCGACGGACCGCCCTAGGAGAGGGGTGAAGTCGGTTCCCTCCGCGACGGCGGGCAGCACGACCTCGTCCGGGCCGAGCGGCGCGGAGACCTCCCCCTTGGTGATCGGCAGGTCGTCGTCCGGGGTCAGGGTGTGGCTCGTCAGGTCGTACGTCCCGTTCTCCTCGGCGTACAGCACCGAGGAGTAGTCGGCGACGACCTGCCGAACACCCCGTACACGCGCGGCTTCCCGCAGGGCCGGGGTGGTGAGCGAGCGGACCGACGCGTCGCCCTCGAACGAGGAGAGTTCGATCTGCGTGAGTCCGCCCGACCCCAGTACGTCCCGCTCCACGGCACCGGCGGCACCGGCCGCGATCCCGGCGGACGTGGTCAGCAGAGCGGCCAGAACGGTGAGGGTGGGCAGCGCCCGGCGCAGCGAACGCCCGTCGCGCTTCCAGGTGTAGAGACTCCAGCGGCTCATCCCAGCGTCTCCTCGCGAACGCCCGACAGGACGCCGTCGTCCAGCACATACCGCTGGTCGCAGGCCTCGGCGACCGCGGCGGAGTGCGTCACGAGCAGCACGGCCGCGCCCCGGTCGGCACACGAACGCAGGGAATCCATCACGGAGTTGGCGTTCTTCGGGTCCAGACCCGAGGTCGGCTCGTCGGCGAGGACGAGCACCGGTTCCTTCACGGCCGCCCGGGCCACCGCGATGCGTTGCCGCTGGCCGCCGGAGAGTTCGGTGACCGGAGAGTCCGCCAGCTGTTCCATACCGAGGTCGCTGAGCAGGGCCCGGGCCGCCGTACGGTGCCGGGACAGCCGTGGTCCGAACGCTGCGGCGACGTTCTCCCAGGCGTTGAGAAACGTGAGCAGCCCGAGGTCCTGCAGCACGATGCCGATCGAGCGCAGGCGCAGCGCGTCCCGGTCGGCCGGTGACAGCGCCCCGGTGTCGGTGCCGGCGATGTGCAGGGAGCCCGCGGCCGGCGAAAGGATGAGCCCGAGGAGCGCGAGCAGGGTGCTCTTGCCCGAGCCGGACGGCCCCTCGACAGCCGCCATCGTCCCCGCCCGAAGCGTGAGATCCGCCCGGCTCAGACCGCCACCGGCCGCGTATCTGAAGGCCAGGCCTTCGGCCAGGACGACCGGTGGGGAGGCGGTGTTCATACGGCGGGTGCCCTTCTGGCTGAAACGGGGAAAGGGGGCGGGCTTGGACTCAGGCGCGGCATCGGCGGTCCTGGACATTCTGGAAGTCCGGGAGGATTCGGAGGCCGACAGCGACAGGCACACGTAGTACGCCCGCCAGGCGGGGGTGTCGAGCATGTCGGTGCGAGCGAGACTCGCCAGGGCGGCCGGACGGATGCCCGGGAGGAGCTCGCGCTCACCGCCGAGCCGATGCGCGGTGGGGGGCGCGGCCTCCAGACGCCCGTACGCGGTCGGGTACAGCGCGGGGTCGTGCCCGACCTCGGCACGGGTGGCACGTACGAGATCATTCGCTCCGCGCAGAGCGTCGAGCTGCGCGGCGAGACACCCAAGGCCACTCCGGCGATCGCCACGGCCGCGGCGACGCGCGTACGGCTGCGGCGCCCGGTGCGCGTGCGTGTGCGCGTGCGCGTGCGCAGGAGGTCGTGCTCCACGCTCGGCTCAGTCGTTCGCACAGGCCGAAGCGAACGCCTTGACGCCGGACTTGAAGGAGCACTTGTCGGCGTAGGAACTGCACTGCCAGGCGGTGACCTGGACCTTCGCACCCGTGCCGGGCAACGGCGTCGATCCGGAGTCGGAGATGGCCATGGTCGGCGCGGCCGTCGCCGCCGTGGGCAGCGCGACGAGTCCTGTGGTCAGCAGGATCTTCTTCACCCGGTTCTCCCCGCATTCGTCCCCAACTGGGCGTCGAACTGTATGTGTTGCGGGAATATCCATAAGTGACTGAGAAGAGCCGTTAGCGAGATGTGAAATGTCCCGGATACCCGGAACGGGCCGTCCCTGGACGCTGCGAGTTCGGTGCTCACAAGAAGCCCGGAGACCGGATCCAGCCACCAGGGAGACGGTCTGATTCACCCCTGAGGAGTAGCGCCCCAACTCACTCAGCAGCGGCTCCGGTACTTCTAGTCGAGCCCGGCCGCCGCCAACAGCCCCAGTACCTCGGCGAGTTGCCGACGTACCCCCGCGTCGGCGATGAGCCCGTCCGCTCCGAGCATTCCCCGGTCCACCGGGATCTTCACGCAGGCGGGCTCCACGATGGCGGCGCCGGTGTAGCCGAGGACCGTGCGCAGTGTGGCCTCCGCGCCGCCGCCGCGTCCCGGGGCTGCCGCGTTGACCCAGGCCACCGGCTTGTCGCTGATCTCGGTGCCGCCGACTGTCCAGTCCAGCAGGTTCTTGAACGAACCCGGCAGCGTCCCCGCGTACTCCGGGGTGCAGATCAGGATTCCGGCCGCCCGCTCGATCGCCGCCCGCAGTTCCACCACCGGTACCGGCAACGGGTCGGTGTCGTCATCGGGGTTGAAGTGCGGAAGCTCCGCGAGACCGTCGTACAGTACGGCGCCGATCCGCACGTCCGACGCCAAGGCGTACGCGGTGCGCAGCACGGCCTCGTTGGAGGAGCCGGCCCGCAGGCTCCCCGGCAGCAACAGGATCACCGGTGGCGTGGACATCCGCTCAACCTACTCCCGTCGATCATGCCGGTCATGCCGTCAACGGCCCTTCCAGGATCCGCAGATGGCCCTCGGTCACGGCAGCCGCGGCCAAGAGGTTCGATCCCAGGAACGTAGCCGGGCCCACTGACTGCGCAGGCGTGGCGCCTACGGCCAGCCGTGCAG
Source organism: Streptomyces sp. W16 (assembly GCF_033194735.1). Classification (NCBI taxonomy): domain Bacteria; kingdom Bacillati; phylum Actinomycetota; class Actinomycetes; order Kitasatosporales; family Streptomycetaceae; genus Streptomyces; species Streptomyces sp. W16. The sequence goes on along the minus strand of NZ_JAWOAI010000394.1, from coordinate 6,102 downwards.
GGACACCTGTGTCGCGCCTCCGTTGAGATAGTGGTCAAGGGCCTGGGCGTTGCCCAGGACGAACTCCCCAGGAATGGCGTCAACATCGACCCACCGGACCTCCGCGTGCTTGAGGGGCTCGCGGTTCTCGAGTTCGCCGGTCCACTCGTCCGTGACGAAGACGACCGTGAGGTAGCCGTCCGGTGCCTCGACACCCAGGGCCGCGTGGACGACGTGGACGACCTTCAGTGACTCCGGCGCCACGACGAGCCCGGTCTCCTCGTGCAGTTCGCGCACGGCGGTGGCGGTGATGGGCTCGCCGGGTTCGTTCTTGCCGACGGGGAGGTCCCACATCCCTCGGCCGAACTTGGCGTGCTCGCCGCGCTGGATGAGGACGACACGATCCGCGGCCCGGTCGTGGACGATGACGGCGGCGACCAGCAGGGTCATGGCGTGCCCGGCCGGACGGTGAGGTAGGTCCAGCCGCTCCAGGCGGACCCGGTCTGCGCACCCGTACCCGGCGGGGTGTAGTGGCCGCGCATGCGGTAACGGCCGTTGTCCGCGAAGAGTTTGAGGGCGCGGCTGTAGCCGTACCAGCCGTCGCTGTACAACGGCACGCACTTCTGCGACGTCACCTGGTGCCACGCTCCCGAGGTGTAGCGCTCGACGTACACCGACATGCACCCGGTGGACTGGTGGGGAGCGACCTTGAGGTCGTAGCCCATGTTCACTTCGGACTTGTAGAAGACCTGATACGTCGTCGAACCGATCCGGGTGGTCGCGAGCGGCCATTGCAGCTGGGTCTGCGTCACGGCCGGTGTGAGCGTCACGCCGTGTGTCGCGGTGTGCGGGGCGTAGCGGTAGTCGCCCGCGAAGACCGCGGTGAAGGTGGTGTTGCGGGTGATCTTGGTGGTCGCCACCAGGTTGCCGGCCGAGTCGACGCGGCCGGTCCTGAGCTGGGTGCGGGACTTTCCGGCGGGCTGGGAGTAGAGCGTCACCGTACGGGAGTTGTACGTCGTTCCGAGGTGCGCGGTGACCTTGGCCGTGGCTCCGGAACGGTAGGCGCCCGCGTTGGTCGTGACGCTCAGCGCCGGAGTCGCCCGGGAGACCTGCACGTTCGCCGACGCCGTCACCGGGAGGTAGGCCGTGCCGCCGTCGTAGGTGACGGTGTAGGTGTTGGTGCTGCCGACCTGCGGTGTGTCGTGGACGGTGAAGGTGCCGTCGGCGGCGGGTGTGACCGCGGGGAGTGCGTAGCCGGACGGGTGGGCCGCGTCCTTCTTGACCAGGTGGACCGTGCCGGTCATCAAGTGGGCGTGGGGCCAGGTGAGTTGACCCTTGACGGTGAGCGGCGCGGCGCGGGTGCCGGTGGCGGGCGCCGACAGGGTAAGCGTCGGCTTGTACTTGGCAAGAGGGACGTCGAAGGTCCGGGTGGCCTGGGCGTAGTGGTCGCCGCCGGAGTAGTCGACGCGGTAGCTCAGGGTGCCGGTGAGCGGGGCGGTGTCGTGGATGCCGTACATGCCGAAGGTGGCGCTCGGACCCGCCGGGGTCCTTGTCACGTCGGTCACGACCACGCCGTCCGGATGGGCATCGTCGTAGCGCGTTATCCGTACGGAGCCCGGGAGTTGGCCGTTGTCGGCCGCGTCGAGCGAGAGAGTGGAGTCGAACACCGCGGTGAAGGAGAGGGGCTCCCCCGGGGCGAGCGGCTTGGTGCTGAGCCCGATGATCTTGACTGCGGCGGTCTCCGGGGACCGGGTCAGCTGCAGCGTCGGTGTTCCCCCGGCGGGGTCCACGGACACGGCGTACAGCCGGCTCTCGTCCGGCGCCCAGGCGAGCCCGTGCGCGGCCGGCCGTAGCGAATCGTCGATCACGTGCTCGCCGTAGAAGCCGGAGCCGCTCACCGGAACGGCCAGATACTCCCGGCCGTCCCAGCCGGCCAGGGTGCCGTCGGGCGCGACGGCCAGGGCCGGGGCGCCCAGCGCGTTGGCGAACCCGCCTTCCCTTGCCAGGTCGGAGAAGCGGAGCCGGTTGGCGAACACGTTCCGCGACGACGCGACCGCGACGTCCTGCCCGTCCGCGGTGATCGCGAAGTCGGTCAGGTCGGGGATCGGCAGCGACTGGGCCGCCTGCCGCGTCAGCGCGCCGCCGTCCGCGATCCGGTACGTGACGAACGCCGAGGTGTCCCCCGTCTGTACGGCCGCGACGAGCGCGCCGGACGGTGTCGGAGTCGTCGCCAGCGTCGGCGAGCCGGCCCAACTCCCGGAATCCCGGGCCGTCTTCACCGTCCCGGCGGCGTCCACCGAGCCGATGCCACCCGTCCCCGCCGCCGTCCCGTACCCGAACCAGAGCGTGCCCCCGGCGACGGCCAGCGAGTCGGGACGCGTCCCGGCGCCGGTGCCGTAGCGGGCGGTCTCCGCCAGCGTGTCCGTACTGATCGCGGCGATCGCGGCCTGGTCCGGCAGCGCCGCGTAGACGGTGGAACCGTCGTCCGACAGCGCCAGCCCCGTGGCCCCCGGCTCCCCGCCGATCGTCGTCGCACCGCCGCCGTCGAGGTCGGTCACGAGGATGCCGTCCGTGCCGACGCCCCCGCTGAAGAAGAGGTGGCCGTGGGCGGCGTCCACCAGCAGATGCGAGAAGTGCGCGATCGGCAGCGCCACCCCCGACGCCGCGTACGAGTCGGCCGCCCCGGGGACGATCACCCCCGTCAGCCCCAACACCGTCGCCGCCGCCGTCAGCAGCGCGAAACGCCCCGTCTTCACGCAGGTCCCCCCGGACACACGATGAGGCCCCGGCCGCGCGACGGCGGCCGGGGCGAAACCCTCAGGTCAAGTTCTGCGCGGATCGTACTACGTGGTTTCCGCGGCCCTTCAGCGTGCGGACCCCAGGATCGGACGGGGGCGGCGACATCCGCGCGGCGCGGGAAACACCGCGTGAGTCGACCCCACTCCCCCCTTCCTCACTCCCCCTCCCCCGGATCAGGCCGATGCCGCCGGAATTCCGAGTTCGCCCAGCAGACCGCGTACACGTCGCTCGATCTCCTCCCGGATGGGCCGCACGGCGTCCACCCCTTGCCCCGCCGGGTCTTCGAGCTGCCAGTCCAGGTACCGCTTGCCGGGGAAGACGGGGCAGGCGTCCCCGCAGCCCATCGTGATCACTACGTCCGAGGACCGCACGGCCTCGACGGTGAGCACCTTCGGCGCCTCGGCGGAGATGTCGATCCCCACCTCCGCCATGGCCGCCACCACCGCCGGGTTGACCGTGTCGGCGGGAGCGGAGCCCGCCGACCGGACCTCGACCCGGTCACCGGCGAGGTGGGTGAGGAAGGCGGCGCCCATCTGGGAACGGCCGGCGTTGTGGACGCAGACGAACAACACGGAGGGGCGCGGGGTGGCGGAACTCATGGCGGGTGTCCTTGGGTTGCTGAAGTCCGGTCAGGGGGAGGCGAGTTCGGGCTCACCGTGCGGGACGACTACGGCGGCGGCTGTGCGAGCGGGACGTCCGTACACGACCGCCACTGCCCCCAACCCGGCTACGGCGCCAAGCAGTTGTGCCCCGATGAACGGAGCGACGGAGGCGGGCGCGATCCCGGCGAAGGTGTCCGTGAAGGCGCGGCCGATGGTGACGGCGGGGTTCGCGAAGGAGGTCGAGGAGGTGAACCAGTAGGCGGCCCCGATGTAGGAGGCCACGACTGCCGGGCCCAGGGAGGCACGGCCGACGCGCTCCAGCCCGAGGACGAGCAGGATCAGCCCGCCCGTGGCGACGACCTCACCCAGCAACAGGTGACCGGCGGAACGGTCGTGGGTGGAGAACCTCACCAGCGGCTCGGCGAACATGGCGTCGGCCAGCACCGCACCCGCGATCGCCCCGGCAACCTGCGCCGGAACGTACGCGGCGACCTCCCGCAGGCTCGGCCCGGATCCGCTACGACGGCCGGTCACCCAAGTCGCCAGAGTCACGGCGGGGTTGAAGTGCGCGCCGGAGACCGGCCCGAGCAGCGCGATCAGCACGCCCAGGCCGAAGACGGTGGCGAGCGAGTTGGCCAGCAGTTGTACGCCGACGTCGTGCGACAGTTCGGCCGCCTGGATGCCCGAGCCCACGACCACGGTCACCAGCAGCCCGGTCCCGATCGCCTCGGCGGCGGCACGGCGAGCGAGGGACGCCGACGCCGTCACGCGGTCACCTCGGCAACGGCCCGCGGCGGCGTGAGGAACGCGGCGAGCTTGTCCAGAACCCCGGGCAGCGCCCAGTAGTACACCCACGTCCCACGGCGTTCGCAGTCGATCAGGCCGGCCTGCCGCAGGAGCTTGAGGTGGTGGGAGATCGTCGGCTGCGACAGGTCGAAGGCCGGCGTCATCTCGCACACGCAGACCTCGCCGCCCTCCCGCGAGGCGATCATCGACAGGAGCCGCAGGCGCACGGGATCGCCCAGAGCCTTGAACACCTTCGCCAGTTCCGTGGCGCGCTCGTCGTCGAGCGGCGCGGAAGCCAGGCCCGGGCAGCACGTGGCGTTCTGACCGATCACCTCAAGCTCTTGTTTCGACATACCTCTATGTTGACGTCTTTCGATACAAGGCGCAAGCTTGCATCAACGAACGTCAATACAAGCTGGTCCACCTGGTCCACCCGACCCACCTCGCCTGGGAGCGATGCGATGAGCGATGCAATGACCGACGCGATGAGCGAACACTCCACCGACCTGCGCGAAACCGTCCGCAAGCGGTACGCCGCCTCGGCCCTGAAGGTCACCGACGGCGGCACCGCCTGCTGCGGACCCGAGCCCGTCGAGATCGACGACAACTTCGGCTCCGCCCTCTATCCCACCGCCGACCGGGACACCCTCCCCGCCGAAGCGGTCGCCGCCTCCCTCGGCTGCGGCAACCCCACCGCCGTAGCCGAACTCCGCGAAGGCGAACGCGTCCTGGACCTCGGTTCCGGCGGCGGCATCGACGTCCTGCTGTCCGCCCGCCGCGTCGGCCCGACCGGCAAGGCCTACGGGCTGGACATGACCGAGGAGATGCTCGCCCTCGCCATCGGCAACGCGGAGCGGACCGGCGCGACCAACGTGGAGTTCCTCAAGGGCACCATCGAGGCCATCCCCCTGCCCGCGAACACGATCGACGTGGTCATCTCCAACTGTGTGATCAACCTGTCCGTCGACAAGCCCGCCGTCTTCACCGAGACCTTCCGCGTCCTGCGGCCCGGCGGCCGTATCGGCGTCTCGGACGTCGTCGCCGACGACACACTCACCCCCGGGCAGCGCGCGGAGCGCGGCGACTACGTCGGCTGCATCGCGGGCGCGCTGTCCTTCGCGGAGTACCGCACCGGCCTCGAAGCCGCCGGCTTCACCGATGTCGACATCACCCCGACACACCCCGTCGCGGACGGCATGCACTCGGCCATCGTCCGCGCGACGAAGCCTGCGGCGAACTGACCGGAGACCGGGGGACGACAACAGAGCGGCGCGCGCAGGGTGTTGGGGCTCACGGCATGCCCGGCCGGGCGGTGATGATGTGGTCACCGCACCACGGAAACCAGCGCCACCCGGACGTCCGGTTCACCTCTATCGGACGTCCGGTTCAGCTCTCCCCTCCGCGAAGGAGCCGCCCCTCATGTCCGAGCCGCCGCAGTCGGTGGAGGCCCGCGCCCTGCGGCTCTTCCTCACGGCGGAACCGGACGACTGGCCCCGGCTCGCGCCGAGGGTGACGGAGGCGATCGGCGCGGACGCCCTGCAGCGGATCGTCCGCGCCACGCTCGCCCGCGTCGGGGAACTCGACACGGTGACGGACAGCCCCGACGGACTGATCGTGTCCGGCAGCCGGGGCCGGGTGCGCGCCTGGGCCCAGGCCGCGCCGGACGGAGAACTCGGCGCGCTGCGCATCGAGAACGCCCGCTACACACCACCACGGCGTCGCCCGCGCCCGCCCGCTCCGGTGACCTGGGCGACGTATCTGATCGTGGTCACCCTCTGGAACATCCTCACCGTCTGGACGGCCGCCGACCGCACCGCCTGGCTCGGCGACATGGCGACCCTAGCGGCCTTGTACGTGGTCATCGAAGGCTGCGGCGCACCGGCGCGACAGCCCCGCCCACTGCGCCGCACGGTCGAGGCCGGTGCCGTAGCGGCCC
>NZ_JAWOAI010000393.1:0-9479 GCF_033194735.1 Streptomyces sp. W16 | reverse complement strand
CCGTCCCGCCCGCCCCCGCACCGCCCCCGTCCCCCGGCCGCCGGGTCGGCCCCCGCACCGGCCCGTCCCGAACAGCCGTCGTCCGTACGGCACTTCACCCGCAGGGCTACGTCGAACTCGACCACGTCCTGTACCGGGCGGTGTGGGCCGAACCGGACCGCACCCCGCCCGAGCCCGGCGCGCAGGTCGAGGTCACCGACGCCCGCGAACCCGACTCCGACGTCCTGTACGCCTTCCCGCCCGCCGCCCGGCATCACGCCCGCGGCGGCTCGTGACCCCCGTACCGCTCGTTCCGCCCGTACAGCCCGTACCGCTCGTGCCACCAGGAGAGACCCATGCACAGCGAATATCCGCCCACGCTGCCGGCGGAGTACGCCGACATCGAGTTCGAGAACAACGCGCAACGGCTCCCTCTGGTGCTGTGCCTCGACACGTCGAGTTCCATGGCGGGAGCGCCGATCCAGACCCTCAACGACGCGCTCGCCGAGTGGACCCGCGAACTCCACGACGACGTCTCCCTCAGCTACAGCGTCGAGGTCGCCGTGATCACCTTCGGCGGCCGGGGCGTCGGCGCCTGGCGCGGACCCCAACTCCTCGACCCGCGCACCCCGATGAGCCCCTTCGTACCCGCGCACGCCTTCCAGGCACCCCGGTTCACCGCGTCCGGCGTGACGCTGATGACGGAGGCGCTGGAACTGGCCATGCACGTCGTCGCGGCCCGCAAGGCGGAGCTGCGCGCCTCCGGACTCCAGTACTACCGCCCGCAGATCTGCCTGGTCACCGACGGCCTCCCCACCGACGGCACCGGCCATATGACCGACTCCTGGCACCGGCTGCTGCCTGTCCTCGCCGAGGAGCAACAGGCCCGCCGCTTCCGGCTCTACGCGATCGGCGTCGGCGGCATCACGGATCGAGGGGAGCAGGTGTTGCAGGCGTTCGCGCCGAAGTTCAACGCGCGCATCCAGGGCTTCCCGTTCCGCGAACTGCTCCAGATGATGTCGGCCAGCGCCAACGCCGAGCAGCGGGGCGCGGGCGACGAGGTCTTCGAGAAGATCTTCAGCCAGTTCAAGACACAGCGCCCGGCCTGGGAGAGCTTGCGGTCAGCCCGGACTTCCCGCTGCACAGCGCGTCGAAGGTGTCGGCGGCGCCCCGGCCCAGGGAGGTGAAGGTCCCCAGGCCGGTAACGGTGGCGCCGTGGGAGGTGAGGGCCGGGCTCATGAGGCGGACACCGTCCCGTCGCCGGTGCGCGGTTGTCCGGTCCCGACCTGCTCGCCCGCCAGGAACCGTTCGCGGAGCAGGACCTTGCGGACCTTTCCGGTGGGGCCGAGCGGGATGAGTTCCGGGTCGACCACGACGACCCGGTCCACGGTGGCGGCCACGTGGTCCTCCAGCGCGGCGAGGACCTCCGCCGTGCGGTCGGCCTCGCGGTCCGCCTTGTCGGCCAGGATCAGCAGCACGGTGGTGGTGACGCGGTCGGCCTCCCGTACGGCGAGGACCGTGCACTCCAGGACGTCGCCGCAGTCGGCGAGGACGCGTTCCTCGCTCATCGCGGTGAACAGCCGCCTGCCGTCCGGGAGTTCGACGGCGTCCACGGCGCGGTCCACGTGGTAGAACCAGCCGTCCTCGTCGCGGTGGACGAGGTCTCCGGTGAGGAAGAAGCCGTTCCTGCGGGTGCGATAGGTGGTCGTCGAGTCGTTCCAGTAGCCCAGGGAGAGTGTCGGCGCGCTGATGCCGAGCTGGCCGACCTCGCCCGGGCCGAGCGGCTCGCAGTCGTCGTCGAGGACCGCGACCGTGGAGAAGGCGTGCGGGCGGCCGATGCAGCGGCCGTAGCGGTCGGTGGTGGGTGTGTGGGTGATGAAGAACTGCGAGTGGCCCATCTCGGTGGAGCCGAGGCCGTCCACGAAGTGGGACCCCTTGGTCCGGGCGATGCCCGTCGGGGTCAGCGACATACGGCTGCCCACCGCGACCAGCCGCCGGATGTGCGCCTCGTGGGCGCAGTCACCGGTGTTCCACCACACGCTGATCGAGTCGAGGTCCCACTGGGACAGGTCCTCGCCCGCGAGTTCCGACCAGGTGGCGGCGAAGCCGAGCACGCTCTGCGGCTTCCAGCGCTCGACGGCCTCCAGGACGGTGGTGCCGCTCTGTTCGGAGAGCACGGCCAGCTGGACCCGGTTACACAGGGCCAGGTTCACCGCGATCACCATGGCGGCGTGCGCGGTCGGCAGGGCGGCGAGCATCCGGTCCAGGCCCTGGCCCTTGGGCAGGGTGAGCCGGTGCCGGATGGCCGCGAAGAGGCTGTGGTGGGAGTGGGCGACGGCCTTCGGCAGGCCGGTGGTGCCCGACGAGTGGGTGATGACCACGGGTTCGTCGGCGTGGTGCCGGTAGACCGGCGGGGCCTCGGCGGGGTTTCCCCCGCCGAGCTCGGACACGTCGGCCAGCAGGGGCGTTTCGAGTCCGTGCGGGGCCAGTTCGGCGCGGTGCGCCGCGTCGGTGAGCACTCCGGTGGCGCGCAGCCGGCGGATGTACTCGACCGCGGTCGCCCCGGGCACCCTGGCGTTGATCAGGGCCGGGATGGCGCCGATGCGGGCCAGGGCGAGATAGCTGAGGACCATGTCGGCGCCGGTGCTGACATAGACCGCCACGCAGTCGCGCGGGGCGATGTCCAGGGCGTTCAGGGCGGCGGCGCGGGCCGCGACCCGCTGGTCCAGTTCGTGCAGGGTGAGCGCCTGCCAGGCGGGGTGGCCGTCGACGTCCGTGTCGAACGTCAGGGTCGGACGGTCGAGGCCGATCCCCCGGCCGGCCAGGGAGGTGAGTACGTTGCCTATGCCGAGTTCCTGGTCGACCGCCAGTTGGGCGCGGTCGTTGGTGGGTTTCATCGGGGCAGCTCCTCGGGTGCCGGGACTGGTGACGGGAAGCGCCCGGTTCAGTCGGAGAGGGCGGCGGAGGCGGAGGCGCGCTTGATGATCTCGTCGACGAGTCCGGAGATCGTCAGCAGCGCGACGGTCTCCATCTCGTCCTCCTCGAACCGGACGCCGTAGGTGTCCTCCACCTGGATCGCGATCTCAGCCACGGAAAGCGACTCCAAATCCAGCCCCGACGGGCCGAGAGGGCTGTCGACGGTTACGTCGGACACGTCGTAGTTCATGGTCGACAGGGCGTCGAGGATGAACTTGGTGACCTCGTCCTTCTGCATGTGCTTGACTCCGATCTCATGGGGGAACAGCCGGGCGTCGACCCGGTTCCGGTGTGGGTGTTGTGGTCTGAGGCGGACGGTGACGCGCGGCTCCTGGCACGTTCTCTCGCGGTGCGGAGCGCGGCCGAGCTGCTCGGTGTCGGGCCGTCCGAGGTGTGGGTGTCCCACGCCGCGAGCGGCCGTCCGTTGCTGGACGGTGCGGGCCGCGGAACACAGGTGAGCGTCAGTCACGGTCGGGGGGCGGTTGCGGTCGCGCTGTGCCGGTCTTCGCGCGTCGACCTGGGCGTTGATGTGGAGTCGGTCAGACCGCTGGCGGCGCTGGCCTTGGCGCGTGGTTATCTGACGCCGGCCGAGGCGGACTGGCTGGGCGGTCTCGCCGCGGTCGAGCGCGACCGGGCGTTCCTGTGGCTGTGGACGCAGAAGGAGGCGGTGGGCAAGGCACTCGGGCTGGGGCTGCGGTCCGGCGGAATGAGCCGCCCGATGCCACTGCCCACGGTGTGGCCACCGTCCGGCGACGGCCCCGTCACCCCGGCCCCGCTGCCCGACGACCCGACGACGGCCACCACAGCCGTGTTCGTGGCCGACGGCCGACGCGTGGTGGGAGTAGCGGTACGGGGCACGGACGGCCACCCCGGACAAGTGACAGTCCGGGTGACGCGACGCACGCCGGACACCGACTGACGCCGGCCGATCACCGTCCCACCTCCGCACGGGCGGCGGCACGCGGCGCGTCGACTGCCCACGGTGTGGCCGCCGTCCGACGACCGCCCCGTCACCCCGGCCCCGCTGCCCGACAACCCGACGACCGCCATCACAGCCGTGTTCGTGGCCGACGGCCGACGCGTGGTGGGAGTAGCGGTGCGGGACCCGGTCGGCCTTCCCGCACAGGTGTCGGTCCGGGTGGCGCAGCGCACGGCGGATGCCGTTTGACGCCGACCGGTCATCGAGCCACCTCCGCGCGGGCGGCGGCACGCAGCACGTCGGGGACCCGCGGTCCGGCCGCCGACCGACGACGACCCCATCACCCCGGCCCCACTGCCCGACGACCCAACGACCGTCACCACAGCCGTCTTCGTGGCCGCCGGCCGACGGGTGGTGGGAAGGGAAGTACGAGGCACCGACGCCCACCCAGTGGCGCAGCACGCGCCGGACACCGATTGACGCCGGCCGGTCATCGTCCCACCTCCGCGCGGGCGGCGGCGCGCAGCGCGTCGGGGCTGCGCAGTGGTTTGCCGGTGGGGGTGCGGGGCAACGCGGAGAGCACGATCAGGCGGCGTGGGCGTTTGTACGGCGCCAGCCGTGCCGCTGTCTCGCGGCTGAGGTCCTCGCCGGTGACGCCTGCCTCGGTCACGGCCACGTAGGCCTCGATGCCCGAGCCGTGCACCACGACGGCCTCACGGACTCCCGGCAGCCCGCTGATGAGTGCCTCGACCTCGGTGAGGTCGACCTTGAGTCCGCCGACGGACACCTGTTGGTCGAGTCGGCCATGCACGGTCAGCAGGCCGGTGCCGGGGTCGAGCGTCCCGGCGTCCTTGGTGTGCAGCCGGCCGTCGACGTAGCGCTTCGGGTCTGTGCGGCCGACGTAGGGGTTGGCGGGCAGGCGGAGCAGGATCTCGCCGTCGGCGGTCTCCACGGTCATTCCGGGGGCCGGAGTGAGGCCGGGGCGGGTGGTGCCGAGGAGGTCCGTCGCGATCATTCCGGCCTCGGTCATGCCGTACATGCCGCCGAGCGGGACGCCGTAGCGGCTGGTGAAGAGTTGCCAGGTCTCCGGCTTGACGGTCTCGCCGCCGGTGATCATGCCGGTGAGCTGCCGGAGGGCGGGGGGTGACTTCACCAGGGCGAGGAGGGCGGCCTGCGACGGTACGCCGAGCAGGGTGGTGGGTGCGGGGTCCGCGGCCACCGCGCCGTGGATGGAGTCGACGGTGTGGCTGCTCGGCAGGGTCAGCGGGATCCGGTTGTGCAGGCCGTGGAGGAGTCCGCCGACCAGGCCCAGCACATGAATCACAGAGGCCAGGACAACAATTCGCCCGCCGTTCTTCGGATAGGAATTCAGCAGCCCATAGCGTTCCACTTCCGCTATGAGGCTCTCCGCGCTTCTCCCGATCACCTTCGAAGGTCCGGTGGATCCGGAGCTGAGCTGCAGCAGAACATGTTCCGAGCGCGCCGGCTCCCCGCCTTCCCTGGTCGTCACCACGGAATCCGTTTCGAAATATCCGCGCAGCCTTCCGCGAATCTCACGGTCGGGTACGACAACGACCTGCGGGTTTATTCTCTCGATCGCCGCGCCGGCCTCGCTGGGGGTGAGCCGGTGGTCGACAAGGGCGCACTGAGCTGCGGTGCGCCAGCCGGCCAGCAGTGTGGCGACCAGCGCCAGGGACGGCGGGAGCCGCAGTACGGCGGCGCCACCGGGGGTCAGCCCGGCGGACCGGAGCCCCTTTTGGCGGCGCTCCACCTCGGCGCGCAACTCGCCCCTGGTCACCACGGTGCCGAATGTCAGTACCGTTTCCTGGTCTGGACCGGAGAGTAAGAAATCATCGACCCATTCGCCATTCACAGGAATTTCCCCCGTCCACTACAAAAACAACCACAGACGATCACTGAGAGCCAACCTGAGCTCCATCAGATCAGATCCATCCGAGCGGCACAAGTAAAAGGTTCTCAACAGTCAGGTGCATGGATCCTTAACGCGAGCATGTACAGTGCCGACCCATTTCAGGGCAGCACAAATTTACGCCGCAACCAATTCACGAAGAAACAGCGGACGTTGTTATTTCAGATTTTAAGTAATTTGCGCGGGCTATTCGGCGCGCGGGCGGACCACGCCGGCCCGGCCCAGTGCGCCGACCCCGGAGGCGCCCATGAGCGCCATGGTCTCCTCGACCTCGTCCAGCAGGGTCCGCAGGACGGCTGTCGCGCCCTCGTCCCCCGAGTCCGCCAGCCCCCACAGCAGAGGCCTGCCGAGGAGTGCGGCGTCCGCGCCCAGACAGAGCGCCTTGACGACGTCGGCGCCGTACCGGACGGATCCGTCGACGAGCACCTGGATCCGGCCGTCGACGGCGTCGACGATCTCGGGCAGGGCCGCGAAGGCGGGCTGGGCGAAGTCGAGTTGACGTCCGCCGTGGTTGGACACGATCACGGCGGAGACCCCGTGATCGACGGCGAGCAGCGCGTCCTCCGCCGTGAGGATGCCCTTCAGCACCAGCGGCAGCGAGGTCCGCTCCCGCAACCAGGCGAGATCGGCCCAGCCGATGGAGGCGTCGAACTGCTCGCGCGCGTGGCGGGCGACGGCGGAGTGCCCCGCCTGCCCGCCGTACGAGGCGGACATCAGTGTCTCGTCGAGGTTGACGGCACGAATGCCCTCCGGGACGGCGAAGCCGTTGCGCACATCTCTGGGGCGCCGGGCCATCCGCGGCGCGTCGACGGTGAGGACCAGGGCACGGAACCCCGCCTCCTCCGCGCGCCGGATCAGGTCCAGCAGCGCGTCGCGGTGGCGCAGCCAGTACAGCTGCAGCCACAGCGGCCCGCTCGCGGCGGCGGCGATGTCGGCCAGCGTACGGCTGGCGAACATGCTCACCGCCAGCAGCACCCCGGTCTTCCCCGCGGCCCGGGCCGCGGCCACCTCGCCCTCGGGATGGGCCAGTTGGTGATAGGCCATGGGCGCGATGCCCACCGGCGCGGAGACCGGATCCCCCAGCAGGGTGGTGGCGGTGTCCACCCGGGACACGTCCTTCAGGACGCGCGGGCGGAGTCTGATGCGGTCGAGCGTGTGGCGGTTGGCCGTGAGCATCGAGCCCGTGCCACTGCCTCCCGCGATGAAGTCCCACACATGACTGGGCAGGCGGGCATGTGCCGCCTGCTCGAACTCGTGTAACGCCGGACGACTCACAGAGGTACCCCCGTCGTGTTCCTTGCGGTCGATCACTCGTACGATACCATTCCAACAGTACGACCGTGCGGATACTAAACGGTCGTACGGAAATATTGGACGGGCCGGAGCTCGCGCGCACCGCCACCAGAACCCGAGGATGTGACGTGGGGGCCGACAACACCGCGGTCGACAAGGTCAGGAAGCGTACGGACGGCCGTCTCGCCCGCGGCAACCAGACCAGGCAGATGATCCTGCGCCACGCCGTCGACGTGGCCTCCGTCCGCGGTCTGGAAGGACTGTCGCTGGGCCAGCTCGCCGACGAGCTCGAACTGAGCAAGAGCGGCGTCTTCTCCCTGTTCGGCTCCAAGGAGGAACTGCAGCGCGCGACCGTGCGCACCGCGGTCACGATCTTCCTGGGCCATGTGGTGATCCCGGCCCGCCGCTTCCCCGACGGTGTCGCGAAGATCCGTCATCTGTGCGAGAAGTGGCTCGACTACTCGCGGACCCGGGTGTTCCCCGGCGGCTGCTTCTTCTACTCCGTCTCCGCCGAGTTCGACGCCCGCCTCGGGCCCGTCCGCGACGAGGTGGCCGCGGCGCAGGCCAACTGGCGCACCTTCATCGAGCGGACCATCGAGGAGGCGCGCGCGGCCGGCCAGATCCGCGCCGAGGCCAACACCGGCCAACTGGCCTTCGAACTGATCGCCTTCATGGAGACCGCCAACGGCGAGTCCCTGCTCAGCGGGGACGACAGCGCCTACGGCCACGCCTCGGCGGCGATCCTGAACCGGCTGCGCACCGCCGCCACCGACCCCCGGTTACTGCCCGACGCCCCCTGACCGAGCAGGAGATCGTCTTCGTCATGTCTCTCGATTCCCTCGACCCACAGGTGGAAGCCCTCCGCGCCCAGCGCGCCTCGGCCGGCACCCGGCCCCTGTACGAAATGACCCTGGAAGAGGCGCGGGCGGCCGACCTGGCCGCGATCCGCGCCGACTCCGGGACACCCCTGCCGGTCCACGAGGTCACCGACGTCCTGATCCCGGGACCGGACGGACCCCTCCCCGGCCGCGTCTACCGTCCCGCGGGCGACGGCCCGCTGCCGGTCCTCGTCTATCTCTTCGGCGGCGGCTGGACACTCGGCACCATCGACACCTGCGACGCGATCTGCCGCGCCCTCACCGAGGCCGTCGGCTGCATCACCGTGTCGGTGGGTTACCGGCTCGCCCCGGAGCACCGGTTCCCGGTGGCCGTGGAGGACTCCTACGCCGGCCTGACCTGGGTCGCCGAACGGTCCGGACGCCCCGGACCGCTCCAGGCGGCCGACCCCGCCAGGATCGCCGTCGGCGGCGACAGCGCCGGCGGCAATCTGTCCGCCGCGGTGACGCTGCTGGCCCGGGACCGTCAAGGCCCGCGCCCGGCCGCCCAGTTGCTCGTCTACCCCAACACCGACCGGCACGCCGACACCCCGTCCCGGCGGGAGAACACCGATCCGGCGTTCTTCAACGACAGGTCCGTCACCTGGTACTGGGACCACTACCTCGACCGGCCCGAGGACGCCGACAACCCGCTGGCCTCGCCGCTGCGCGCCAAGGACCTCAGCGGTCTGCCGCCGGCCCTCGTCATCACCGCCGAGTACGACCCCCTGCGCGACGAGGGCGAGCGGTACGCCGCCCGGCTGCGGGACGACGGAGTGCCGGTGACGCTGACCCGCTACCCCGGCATGGTCCACGGCTTCTTCGCGATGGCCGGAACCCTGGACGCCGGTCGCCGGGCCCAGGCGGAGGCGGCCCGGTTCCTGCGCACCGCCTTCGCCGCCAAGGACACCGATACTCAGGGGGAGACATCGTGACCGACATCCGCACCGGACCGCCATCGGCCTTACCCCACCCGGAACCGCTCCTCCAGGGTCTGCACGCCGGCCTCACCGACCCCGTCCTCGACGCGATGAACTTCCTCAACGAAGTCGTCTCACGCTTCCCCGAGGCCCTGTCCTTCGCCCCCGGCCGGCCCTGGCAGGGGGACTTCGAACCCGAGGACCTCGCCCGCCATCTGCGGACCTACACCGATTATCTGGAACGGGAGTTGGGGTGGTCGCGGGACCGGGTGCGCACCCAGCTCTTCCAGTACGGGCGCACCAACGGCGTCATCCACGAGCTGATCGCCCGCACCCTCCACAACGACGAGGGCATCGACGTACCGGCCGAGGCGGTGGTGGTCACCACCGGCGCCCAGGAAGGCATGCTGCTGGTCCTGCGCGCTCTCTTCGCCGCGCCCGAGGACACCCTGCTGATCAGCACGCCCGCCTACGTCGGCATCATGGGCGCCGCTCGGCTCCTGGACCTGCGGATCCACGCCGTACCGGAGGGCCCCGAGGGGCTGGAGCCGGACGCGGTGGCGGCAGCGGCGGCCGAGGTGCGCGCG
>NZ_JAWOAI010000392.1:0-9517 GCF_033194735.1 Streptomyces sp. W16 | reverse complement strand
GCCCGGCTGGCCGGCGCGATAGCCGACCGCCACCCCAAGGTCGCGGCCCTCGGCCCGGCCGAGCTGCACCGCCGCCAGATCGAGTGGTACGCGGAATGGGCCGCCGACTTCCAGAGCTTCCTGCGCCGCAAGGGCGACCAGGACGCGGTGATCGACGGCACGTGGCCGCTACGCGAGCTTGAGGACGAGACAGTCTGAAGCGCCCCAAAGGGGCGCGGGGAACTGCGCGACCAGCCACAAACGACCGTCAGTCGCTCGAATACCTATCGGCCCCGATCAATAGGCGCTCAGAACGGATACCACCGCACCGTCTCGTCCCCGTCCCGCAAAGACGCCACCCGGCGCCGGAACTCGACGAGCGCCTCGGGATTGCTCGGTGCATGCTGGGCAACCCACGCGCAGCTGGCCGTCTCCCGAGCACCCCGCAGCACCGAGCAACCCGCCCATCCCCGCACGTCCCAGCCGTACGCCTCGGTAAACGAGTCATACGCGCGGGCCGGAAAGGCATAGCGGTCGCGGGACAGAGCCATCACCACCAGATCGTGCTCGCGCAGATCCGCGGAGAAGGTCTCCAGGTCGACCAGCACCGGCCCGTCCGGCCCGACATGCACATTGCGCGGCAGCGCGTCGCCATGGATCGGCCCCGGCGGCAGATGGGGCGTGAGCGCGGCGGCGGCAGCAGCGAAGCCGTCGCGCCGCTCCCGCAGATACGCCGCGTCCGCCGGGTCGATCGCGTCGCCCGCGAGACGCAGCCAGCGCTCCACCCCGCCCAGCAGCTCGCGGGGCGGGAGTTCGAAGGAGGGGGAGGGGAGGGCATGGACGAGGCGTAGCAGTTCGGCCAAATCCCGGGCATCGGCCGGGCGTACGGATTCGGCCAGTCGGTGCCACACGGTCACCGGGTGTCCCTCGACGAGGCGCGGCTTCGGGTCGGCGGCCCGCACCGCCGGCACGCCCGCCTCGGCCAGCCACACCGCGACATCCAGCTCGCGCCGGGCACGGTCGAGGAGTTCGGCGTCGCGGCCCACCTTGACGACCAGGTCACCGGCGGCGAACACCGCGTTCTCGCCGAGGGCGAGGAGCCGCGCGTCCCGCGCCGGGCCGGGAAGTACGTCCGCCGCGGCCAGTACGTCCCGGGCCCGTGCCTCGTCCATCGTCCGCCTCCGTGTCGTCCCTGTGCGTGTGCGTACGGCGTCGGGTTCCCGCCATCCGACGGCCAGTGTCGCATTCGCACAGGTGGGACGGCTTGCGAGGTGCCTTGACGAGGCATACGGCGTTCACGACCATGACGGGGCCCGACCGGGCCGTGCAAAGGGGCTGATTCCATGACATCGGTGACGGGGGTATCGGTGACGGAGGTGCGGAGGCCGCCGGGCCGCGCGCCCGGCCGAGGCCGACAACGGCGGGCTTCGGACCACGCGGCCTGGTTCCTGGTGTTACCCGCGCTGATCCCGATCCTCGTGCTCAGCATCGGACCGCTGGTGTACGGCGTCCTGCTGGCCTTCACCGACTCCCAGTCGGGCCGCACCGCGCCCACCCAATGGATCGGCGGGCTCAACTTCCGGGATCTGCTGCACGACACGCTGTTCTGGGAGTCGTTCAGGATCGGCCTGGTGTGGGCGATCGGGGTCACGGTCCCCCAGTTCCTGCTCGCCCTCGGTCTTGCCCTGCTGCTGAACCAGGACCTGAGGTTGAGATGGCTCGCCCGGGCGCTGGCGATCGTCCCGTGGGCGATGCCCGAGGTCGTCGTCGGCATCATGTGGCGGATCGTCTACAACCCGGACGCCGGCATCCTCAACGAGACCCTGCGCGACCTCGGCCTCGGGGAAGGCCGCGACTGGCTCAGCAGCCTGACCACCGCACTGCCCGCTGTGATCGTCGTCGGCGTCTGGGCGGGCATGCCCCAGACGACGGTCGCCCTGCTCGCCGGGCTGCAGAACACCCCGCGCGAACTCCACGAGGCCGCGGCCGTCGACGGTGCCGGAGCCTGGCGCCGCTTCCGCACGGTCACCTGGCCCGCCCTCAGACCGGTGGCGCTGGCGATCACGGCGCTCAACCTGATCTGGAACTTCAACTCGTTCGCCCTGGTCTACGTCCTGACCAGCGGAGGACCCGGCGGCCGTACCCGGCTGCCCATGCTCTTCGCCTACGAAGAGGCCTTCCGCTACGGCCAGTTCGGCTACGCGGCGGCGATGGGATGCGTGATGGTCGCGGTGATCTCGGTGCTCCTCGCCGTCTTCCTCGTGGGCCGACTTCGGGGAGGAGACGACTCATGAGGACCAGCAGCACATCGGGCATGAGGACGAGCACCGGGGCCCGCGCCGGACAGTACGTCGCCCTGCTCGCGTATCTCGTCTTCCTTGCCTTCCCCTTCCTCTGGCTGATCTCCACCGCCTTCAAGTCCCCGCGCGAGCTGGGCAGTCTGCACCCCACCTGGATCCCGCGGCACCCCACCCTCGCCAACTTCCGCCAGGCCTTCGACGAACAGCCGCTGCTGCACGCCGCGTCGAACTCCCTGCTTGCCGCGCTCGGGGCCGCGCTGATCGCCGTGGTGATCGCGACCCCGATGGCGTGGGTCATGGCCCGGCGCCGCACGCTGCTCGCGCGGGCCGCGACCGGGTGGGTGATGGTCAGCCAGGCGTTCCCGTTCGTGCTGGTGATCATCCCGCTGTTCCTGGTGCTGAAGAACCTGCGGCTGATCGACTCGCTGGCCGGGCTGGTGCTGGTCTACGTGGTGTGGTCGCTGCCGTTCGCGCTGTGGATGCTCGTCGGGTATGTACGGGCGGTACCGGCCGAGTTGGAGGAGGCGGCGGCGGTCGACGGCGCTGGGCGGCTCCGCACACTCGTGTCTGTGACGGCACCGCTGCTCGCGCCGGGCATCGTGGCAACGGCGCTGTTCGCGTTCGTCACCGCGTGGAACGAGTTCTTCTTCGCGCTGGTCCTGCTCAAGACCCCGGAACACCAGACCCTCCCGGTCGTCCTCACCCACTTCATCGGCGCGGAGGGCGTCGCCGACCTCGGCCCGCTGGCCGCCGCGGCGTTCCTCGCGACCCTCCCCTCGCTACTCGTCTTCGCGCTGATCCAACGCCGGATCACGGGCGGCATGCTCACCGGGGCGGTGAAGAGCTGATGCGATCCCGATGGATCCTCGCCCTCGTCGTGGGCCTGCTCCTGGCCGGCTGCACGGGAGGTGGCGGAAACGGCTCGGCGAACGGCCGGATCACCCTCCGCTTCCAGTCCCTCGCCTGGCAGGACGAGTCCGTCACCGCCAACAAGGAGCTGGTGAAGGAGTGGAACGCCACCCATCCGGACGTCAAGGTCGAGTACGTACAGGGCAGTTGGGACAGCGTCCACGACCAACTGCTCACCTCCTTCGAGGGCGGTGAGGCACCGGACATCATCCACGACGCCTCCGACGACCTCGCGGACTTCGCCTACGGCGGCTACCTCGCCGACCTCCGGGACCTGCTGCCCGCCCGGCTCAAGTCCGACATCCCGCAACGCAGTTGGACTACGACGACCTTCGGGGACGGGATCTACGGCGTGCCGTTCCTCCAGGAACCGCGGGTGCTGATCGCCAACGCGACCTGGCTGAAGAAGGCGGGCGTCCGCATTCCGACCCCCGAACACCCTTGGACCTGGCCGGAGTTCAGGGCAATCACCCGACAGCTGAGCGGCGACGGCAAGTACGGAGTGGCCTGGCCGCTCAAGGAGCCCGTGTCCGCCACGCTCAACCTGTCGCTGTCGGCGGGCGGCGAGCTGTTCCACCGGGGTGCGGACGGCAAGGTGACCGTGCGCTTCGACACGGCCGACCAGGTCGTGCCGCGCACGATCCACGACCAGGCGGACGTGGACCACAGCGCCTCGCCCACGACGCTCGGGAGCGGCGGCTCGGACACCCTGCCGGGGTTCTTCGGCGGGAAGTACGCGATGGTCCCGCTCGGCTTCTCCTACCGGCAGCAGATCGTGCAGCAGGCGCCGAAGGGCTTCGACTGGCAGGTGCTGCCCGCCCCGGCCGGCGCCGACGGGCTCACCCAGGGCGTCAGCCCGCAGACCCTGTCCATCGCCGAGGACAGCCCGCACAAGAAGGAAGCCGCCGAGTTCATCGGCTTCCTGCTCCAGCCCAAGAACATGGTCCGCCTGGCCCTGGGCGACTGGATGCTGCCCACCGGCACCCAGGCCCTCAAGGACCCCGCCCTGCACACCACCAAGGACGACTGGGCCACCGGCACCGCCCTCGCCGACGACCTCACCTCAGCACCCGCGCAGTCCGTACGGGGCTACCCCGAGTGGAAGGACAAGGTGGCCACGCCGACGTTCCAGGAGTACTACAGCGGCGCGATCACCCTCGCCGAGCTGCGCAAACGACTGGTGAAGGACGGGAACCTGGTGCTGGCGAGATATCAGCGCTGAGAGGAGCAGGAGCGGAATCGGCGGAGCAGTTCAAGTGCGGCGGGGCTCTCCGCGTCGAAGGTCTGGCCTTGTTGTTCGGCAGGAAGGTCCGGCCCCCAGACGCGGGCACCGTGACAGCGGAAGCAGAAGGCGATCTCGAAGAGCTGATCGGCGGAGTCGTGCGCCCGGATTCCCCAGCCCGGGAAGAAGCAGCGGTACAGCTCACCGCCTGGCAGGTCGGCGATCAGAGACAGGGCCTGCTGGGCCTGGTCGCCCTCCCAGACGGCGGCAGCAGCATGCCTCCAGAATCTCCGATCGCGACTTCGCTGACCAGGGACGGCCAGAGGGCACCAGGTGCAGCCGGAGGCGCCCCCTCAGGGGCGCGGGGAACTGCGCGACAAGCCACAACGCACCCGTACTCGCCGAACAACCGCACCACCCTCCCCGGAGGGCGCTTCCCGCCACGAAAAATCCCGTTGCCCCACCCCACCCGAACCCCCTAGCGTTCCCCACATGTCAGCCGCCAACGCGATCATCAACTCCGGTCTCGGCCGGAGCTGCACGTATGCGATCCGCATGCGGCGCGGCCCCGGTGCCCTGACCGGCCCGGGCGCACACGCCCGCTGACACCTCCGCCACCCCGCCACGCCACTCGCGACTCGCGGTCCGCGGTTCCTCCTGCTCTCTTCCGGTCGGGGCCTTCGTCTGCCCGTATGCCCTTCACGGAAGACAAGGACCGCAGGCCATGGCCCGCCCCACCCACGTTTCCCGCGCGCTCTCGCAGAACTTCCTCGCCGACCGCGCCACCGCCGAATACGTCGCCCGCCTCGCTGCCCCGCACGGACAGCGGATCCCCCTGCTCCTCGAAGTGGGCGCGGGGAAAGGCGCGTTGACCGCGAAACTCGCACCCCACTGCCGCGAACTGCACGCCCACGAGATCGACCCCCGGCTCGTGCCGAGGCTCCGCACCCGCTTCGCCACCACACCCCAAGTCCGGGTCATCGCCGGGGACTTCATGGACACCCGACCACCACGTGTCCCGTTCTCCGTCGCCGGGAACGTGCCCTTCTCCCGCACCGCCGACATCGTCGACTGGTGCCTGCGCGCCCCCGCCCTCACCGACGCCACCCTGCTCACCCAGCTGGAGTACGCCCGCAAACGCACCGGGGACTACGGGAGTTGGACCCTGCTGACGGTACGCAGCTGGCCGCGCCACGAATGGCGGCTGGTCGGACGGGTCGACCGGAGGAGGTTCAGTCCCGTGCCGCGCGTCGACGCCGGGATCGTACGGATCGAGCGGCGCCCGACCCCACTGCTCGAACCCGCCCAACTGCACGGCTGGCGGCACCTGGTCGAGCTGGGCTTCTCGGGGGTGGGCGGTTCGCTGCACGCCTCGCTGCGCCGGGCACACCCGAGGCGGCGCGTGGACGCCGCGTTCCGTGCCGCACGCCTCGATCCGCGCGTCCTCGTCGGCGAGGTGTCGCCGGACCACTGGCTGCGGCTGCACGAGGCGTTGATGGCGTAGGACAGCAGTGAGGGCCTGTTGGTTCCCCCGGGATACCAACAGGCCCTCAGTCCAGTGGAGTTACACCCTCACGGGTTCGCCCTCACCCGCCACCGCGGACGGGATCGGCTCCGGTGTCTCGTCGTGTGTGAGGTCGGGGAGACGGTGGAGCCACTTCGGGAAGTACCAGTTGCGCTCGCCGAGCAGGGCCATCACCGCGGGGAGCAGGACGCCCCGGATGACCGTGGCGTCGATGAGGACCGCCGCCGCCAGGCCGACGCCCATCTGCTTCATGGACTGCATGGACAGCGTGCCGAAGATCGCGAAGACGGCGACCATGATGATCGCGGCGCTGGTGACGACGCCCGCCGTGGTGACCACGCCGTGCTGGATCGCGTCCTGTGTCGTACGGCCGCGCAGCCGGGCCTCGCGGATGCGGGAGACGACGAACACGTGGTAGTCCATCGACAGGCCGAACAGGATCACGAAGAGGAACAGCGGCAGCCAGGTGACGATGGCGCCGACGCCCTCCGCGCCCACCAGGGAGGCGCCCCAGCCGTGTTGGAACACAGCGACGAGGATGCCGTAGGCAGCGCCCACCGAAAGGAGGTTGAGGACGATGGAGGTGATCGCGACCGTCAGCGAGCGGAACGACAGGAGCATCAGCAGGAAGGCGAAGACCACGACGAACGCGAAGACCGGTACGACCGATCCGAGGAGCTGGTCGTTGAAGTCGTGCGAACCGGCGACCTGTCCGGTGATCGGCGCCTGGACCCCGTCGACCTTGCCGAGTGTGGCGGGCCGTACCTCGTCGCGCAGTTTCTCCAGGCTCTTCGCGGCCTTGTCCTGGTCGGAGCCGCCGACGAGCGGGACGTAGACGAAGGCCACGTTCTGCGCGTCGTGCAGCTTGATGTCGACCGGGCCGAGCGAGGCACCCGAACTGACCGCCTCCGCCTTGAAGTCGGCCAACGCCTGCTTGACCTCGGGTGCGTTGATGTCCTTCGCCTTGACGACCACCTCGGCCGGTTCGGAGCCGCCGGGGAAGGCGTCGTTGACCCGGTTGTAAGTCCCCACGATCGGGAGGGAGTTGCCGAACTCCTGGTCCAGGGTGAGGTTTTCGGTCTTCATGCCGACCGCGGGGGCGGCGATGGCGAGCAGTGCGCCGGCCGCGACGAGGACGGAGACGAGCGGCCTGGCGAGCACGCCCTTCAGGACGGCGGTCCAGAACCGGCTCTCGCCGCTGCCCCCGCGGCTGCGCCGGCGCAGGAACGGGAGACGGCCCTTCTCGACCCGCTCGCCCAACAGCGAGAGCAGCGCGGGCAGTACGGTCACCGAGCCGACCATGGCGACCGCGACGACCATCAGCGAGGCCAGGCCCATCGCCTCGAACTCGGCGAGCCCGGTGAACAGCATGCCCGCCATCGCCACGCACACCGTGACACCGGAGACGATGATGGCGCGGCCACTGGTCGCGGCGGCGATCCGCAGCGCGGCCCCGGCGTCGCGGCCGGCCTCGCGCTCCTCGCGTTCGCGGCGCAGATAGAACAGGCAGTAGTCGACGCCGACGGCCAACCCCACAAGCAGCATCACGGAGTTGGCGGTGTCGCTCATCGGCTGGACATGGCTGACGATGCCCATCAGACCCATCGTCGCGATGATCGCGGTGAGGGCAAGGGCCACCGGCAGCAACGCCGCGACCAGTGCGCCGAAGGCGATCAGCAGGATGCCGAAGGCCACGGGTACGGCGGAGTACTCGGCCTTCTTGAAGTCGTTGCCGAACGCGTCCTTGTACTGCTTCGCCATGCTGGCGCCGCCGATCTCCTCGATCCGCAGCGAGCCATGGTCCTTCTGCACCCCGGCGACGGCCTTCAGTACCGGCTCCACCCGGTCGCCCGCGGTGTCCGAGTCGCCCCGCATGTCGAACTGGACGAGCGCGCTCCGGCCGTCCTTCGAGATCGTCCTGGTGTCGTACGGCGAGGTCACGTCGGTGACCTCGCGGGTCCCCTCCACGGCCTTGACGACGGCGGTGACCGCGGTACGGAACTCGCTGTCCGTGGAGGTGACCGACGCGTCCTTCGACTGGATCAGGATGGTCTCACCGGCCGGTTCCTTGATCCCCGCGTCGTCGATGATCGTGGCGGCGGTGTGCGTCTCGCCCTTCAGCTGGTTGCCCTCGTCGACGTCCACCCGGCCCGCCGCCGAACCGATTCCCATCGCCAGAACCACGAACAGCACCCAGATGCCGACCGCGGCCCACCGATGCCGGGCGCTCCAGCCGCCGGCCCGGGCGGCGAGGCCCCGCACCCGCGAATCTCCGTTCCCCATGACGGGCTTGCCCCCTTGTGCACGGTGACAGCCCCCTGCCGCCACCTCATGGTTCGAAGGTATGCGCGGAATAAGAACGTCCCCTCGTGCTGACCGGTGAGGTATTCGACGGCCGGCTCCTCCGCACGGACCCCGGGTCCTCACCACTGGGGAGGACGGCGGCCCCTTACATCTATCCGGGCGGCTCGGGGGTGGTGATCAGGGTGTCCGATGCGTCGGCCGAGGTCCGCTTTGTTATTACGAAAGCTTGTTGAACAAGTCACAGGTGTCTGTAGGTGTGCCCGTAGGTGTTGATCCGGAGCCACCTCATCCGCCAGAGTTTCCGCGCACCGGCACACCATGGAGCGGCCGTCGTGCCCACCCCCACGGGGCACGAAGGCCGCTTTATGGTGTGCGGATGACGACGACGTATGCGGCGCTGCTGCGCGGGATCAACGTGGGCGGCAACAAGAAGCTCCCGATGGCCGAACTGCGCACGCTCCTCGAAGGCCTCGGACACGGGGACGTCCGCACCTACCTCCAGAGCGGCCAGGCCGTGTTCGCGAGCGGGCACGGGGACGAGGAGTCGCTCGCGGCGGAACTCGCGCAGGCCATCGAGAAGCGGTTCGGGTTCACGGTCGACGTCATCGTCCGCGACCACGCCTACCTGACCGCGATCGCCGAGAACTGCCCTTTCCCGGCCGCCGAGTTGGAGGCCAAGCAGCTCCACGTCACGTACTACTCGCTGCCGGTCACGGAGGACCGCTTCGCGGAACTCGACCAACCCGCCCGCCTCCCCGAGGAGTTCCGCCTCGGCGACCGCGCGCTGTATCTCTACGCCCCCGAGGGCCTCGGCCGCTCCAGGCTCGCCGTCGAACTGGCCCGGCCGCGGTTCACCAAGGGCCTGATCGCCACCACCCGCAACTGGAACACCGTGCTCAAACTGGTGGAGCTGACCGGCAGTTGAGACAGTCGGGAGCCCTCGTGGAGGGAGAGATCCACACTGTGCGAGGCTCGTTCCCATGCGCTACATCATCATCGGAGCAGGGGCGGTCGGCGGAGCGATAGGCGGTCGGCTGGCCGGGGCTGGGTGCGAGGTCGTCCTCGTCGCGCGGGGTGCGCAGCAAGCGGCCCTGGCCGAGCGCGGGTTGCGGCTCAAGGTGCCGGACGGTGAGTCGACGTACCGGCTGCCGGTTGTCGAAGAGCCCGCCGGGCTGGGCGAGTTGAGGCCCGACGACGTGCTCGTGCTGGCCGTCAAGACGCAGGACAGCGAGGCCGCGCTCGCGGCCTGGGGACCCGCGCCGGTCGCCGGCGGCGGTA
>NZ_JAWOAI010000391.1:0-9525 GCF_033194735.1 Streptomyces sp. W16 | reverse complement strand
GCGAGGACGCGGACGCGCTCCGCGCGCAGGTCGAGGAACGCGCCCGTCAGCGGCTTCTCGCGGCCCGCGCCGAAGCCGACGACATCCGGATCGGCGCCCGGCGCGAGGTGAAGGAGGGGCGCACGGAGGCGCTCGCCGCGTTGCGTGACGTACGGCAGCGCACCGCCGGGATGTTGGGTGAGCAGGCCAAGGAGCACGCCGAGCGGTGGGCCGAGGCGGAGCGCTTCGCGGAGGAGCGGGTGGCCGCGGTGGACGCTCAGTGCGCCGAGCGGATGGCTTGTGCGGAGGCTGCGTTGGCCGAGGCCGAACAGGCCTTCACCGAGGCCGAGTTGTCGGACCGGCGCCGGCAGGAGGAGGCGGCGGAGCGGGCTGCGGAGGTGGTGGCGGAGGCGCGGGTACGGGCGGAACGGATCGCTCGGGACACCGAGCGCGTGCTGCGTGAGCACGGGGAGACCTGGGATGACGTGCAGGCGCACATGGATCATGTGCGGAGCAGTTTGACCGCGCTCACGGGGCGGGCGGCGGCTGAGTGAGCTGGGGCGCGGTTGCGGTCGGTCGTGTGCGGGCCCGGTGGGGGGCCGGTCGCGCTCACGCGGCGGAGCCGCATATCGATACAGCCCCGCGCCCCTTGGGTGGGGACAGTTGTCCGGCGCTCCAAGTCACCCGTGATCGGCGCAGCAAGGTGTCGGGTTGGGGACCTCGAACGGTGCCAGGGTGTTGCCCACTGCCGGGACCAGGGCCAGCACCAGTTGTCCCTCGCGCCACTCGGGTCGTACGTGGTCCTGGGTGTGTACGGGTGTGACAGGGGCCGGGGCGTCGCCCGACGTGGCGCCCACCACGATCACCCGGTCGATGGCCGTCAGTTCCAGCAGGTCGGCCAGGGGGATCGTGCCCGTGAGCCGTTCCGCGCCGGGGAACAGCACCGCCCGTCCCGATCGCCGCGCCGCGTGCTCGGCCGCGGCCAGGGCGGCGGCTTCGCGGTCGCCCAGGGGCGTGCTCGGCTCCGAGTCCGTGAGCAGCCGCCAGGCCTTCTCCGCCGATTCGCTGTCCGGCAACTCCAGCGATACGGCCGTCCCCCGGCGGGCATCCGTCCGGATCAGGTGCGTGCACGCGACCGTCCCCGGCGGCAGCGCGAGGGTGGTCGTCAGGTCGCGGATCAGTTGGTCGGCCTCGCGGAGGGTCGTCGTGCCGGCGTCCACCCCGAGGACGGGGTGGACGCCGGACGGGTCGTAGGACGTGCTCATGCGGGGAGGACCCACATCGGGTTGGAGTAGAACCAGAGGTCCTTCCACGGGTCGGCGTCGCCGAGGACGTCCATCGCGGGGCCTACGGGGTCTACGGCCGCGCCGCCCGCGCCCACGGCGGAGCGGTTGCCGTCGGTGCCGCGGAGGCGGACGTAGACCGGCTTGTCGAGGCGGCCGAGGGAGTACGTGAGGCGGACGGTGCCGGTGGACTTGTCGACCTCGAAGGACTTGACGACCTTCGTCTTCGGGGTCGCGAAGGTGTCCTTGTCCGCCACCGGGCCGGTGACATCGCCCTGGATGACGTCGACGCGGGCCAACGAGGGCTGGAACTGCGCCCAGTTGGGGCCGTTGGACAGGCTGATGCGGATGACCAGGTCGACCTGGGCGCCGCGGCGGACGTGCAGCGCGCCGCCGAGCGTGACCTCGCGGCCACCGGCGGAAAGGCGGGCGTCGAGGCCGCTGATCAGGCCGCCGTGGTCGACCCAGACGCGGCCCGCGCGGATGCCGTCCATGACCGCCTTGTACGAGAAGGAGGCCGCGCCGACGTGGGTGCGGGAGTACTGGCCGGGCCAGAAGTCGGTGTCGGTGAGGCTGATGCCGGTGCCGTAGACCGGGTCGTTGTAGCGGCCGTTGGCGTTGAAGTCGCCGCCCGGGCCGCGTACGGCGGTGTCCGCGTAGACGTTGTGGGAGTCGGAGTTGGCGGTGATCCACCAGGGCTTGCCCTCGGCGAGGAGGCTGTCCCACAGGCCGCCGACGGTGGCCGTCATCCAGTCGAAGCCGCCCCAGGTGCGGTAACTCTCCAGCGGGTAACCGGGGAAGGAGTCCGCGCTCGGGCTGCCGTCGTAGATACCGCGTCCGCCGCCCGGGCCGTTCGGCTTGGGGATGCCGCCCGCCTGGTGGCCGGGGGCGCCCTCCATGCCGACGGCGATCGAGGGCTGCGCGTCGCGCCAGCCACGGATCTCGTGCGGGGAGTCGATGCCCTTGCGCGCCGGGTGGTTGGCGAGGAACAGGGCGTCCTTGACCTTGCGGCGGCGGACCTGGTCGGCGAGGAAGTTGACGCCCGCGATGGCGAGGGCCTCGTTGGCGGGGGAGTTGCCGCTCGCGTTGTTGACGCTGCCGTCGAAGGAGTTCTCGAACTCCTTGAGTACGGCTACCTCGTTGGCGCCGGGGTGCACGAACACGGTGCCGTGCTCGGCGCCCGGGATGTTCCACTCCAGGCCCTGGAAGACGAGGGTGTCGTCGGTCTTGTCACGGGCGTCGACGATGTCCGGATTGACCTTCTCCACACCGATCTTGGCGTGCGCGACACTGCCGTGGTCGGTGATGACCATCCAGTCCAGGCCGTGCGCGTTCGCCTGGCGTACGTGGTCGATGACCCGGTACTTCGCGTCGCTGCTGTACTGCGTGTGGATGTGGTGGTCGCCGGCCAGCCACAGGTAATCGCCGTTGCCCTTCGACGACTTGGCCGCCTGCTGCTGCACCGACGCGGCTGCCTCCCCCGCGCCGGCGAGCACGCTGCCCGCCGCAAGTCCCGCGCCGAGCAGTCCGGTACGGCGCAGCATGCCCCGCCGCGACAGCTGACTGGGCGTCAACTCCTCGTCGGGGACGGAGGTGTCGAGGGCGGGAGGCAGTGAGGTGGCGTCCCCGTCCCCGTGGTGGTGATGGTGGTGGTGACCGTGGTCGCCGTGACTGTGGCCGTGGCTCATGTTCAACTCCCGCTGAATGCAGGGACCTTCACGCTCGGACGTGCAGAGTCTGGAAAGGACCGGTGAACAGCGGGAGTCGAGGTGGTGGTGTGGCAAAGAACGAGTCATGCACGGCTATAACGGCGGTCATGCGGGGCTTTTCCGTCGGTCATTCTGCGCCCCTTCGCCTCTGCGTACCGCGCCCGCCAGGATCGACCCCTCCATCGCCTCGTACCGCCTGCGCTGTTCCTCCTCCTTCTGCCGTCCCGAGGCCACCGTGCCGAGCCAGCCGCAGGCGAAGCCGAGCGGGATCGTGACGAGCCCGGTGGTAGTGAAGGGGAACCAGTTGAAGTCGGCGCCCGGGAAGGCGGCGGCCGGCGAACCGGAGACCAGGTTGGTGCCCGGCATCAGCAGCAGCACACCGAGCGTGCCGCCGATGAGTGTGCTGAGCAGGCCCGTTCGCGTGTACCGGCGCCAGAAGAGGCTGTAGACCAGGGCGGGCGCTATGGCCGAGGCGCCCAGACAGAAGGACAGGGTGACCAGGGGTTGCAGGCCCCGGTGCTGGATCAGCGTCGCCAGCACGATCGCCGGAACGCCCACCGCCAGCGCCGAGTAGCGGGCCAGTGTCATCTCGCGGCGGACCGGCATCTCCTCGACGCGGGCCGCGAAGACGTCGTGGGCGAGGGAGTTGGCGCAGGCGAGGATCATCCCGGCGACCGAGGCGAGCAGGGTCAGGAACACGGCCGTGGTGACGGCGGTGAACAGCAGGGTCTCCGCCGTCGACACGTCCGCCCCGAACACCGCCCGCGAGCCCAGCAGATACGCCGTGTTGCCCTGCGGGTCGGCCCGCGCGATCGCCGCCCGCCCGACCAGCGCCGTGGCACCGAACCCGACGACCGTCACGATCACCACGAACAGTGCCACGCTCGACACCGCCCACGACATCGACCGCCGCACCTGCCGGGCGCTCGACGCGGTGTACATGCGCATCGTGATGTGCGGGAGGCACGCGCCGCCGAGGACGACGGTCAGCTGCGAGCTGATCATGTCGAGGCGGGGACTCGGTCCGCCGGCGAACTGAAGTCCCGAGTGCAGGAAGGCCGTTCCGGCCCCGCTCCGCCGCGCCGCCGTGTCGAAGAAGAGACCCAGGTCCCAGTGGAAACGCTGCAGGACGAGTACGGCGATCACGGCCCCAGACCCGATCAGCATCACGATCTTCAGGATCTGGATGAGGGCCGTGCCCTTCATGCCGCCGATCGCCGCGTAGCTGATCATCAGCGCGCCCAGGCCGATGATGCAGCCGGTCTGCAGGGACTCACTGGAGAACCCGAGGATGAACGCCAACAGCTGTCCGGCGCCCGCGAGTTGGACCAGCATCAGCGGCATCAGCGCCGTGACGGTCACCGCGCACGCGACCATCCGCACGGACCGCCCCGGCATCCGGCGGGCGAACGCGTCGCCCATCGTGAACCGGCCCGCGTTGCGCAGCGGTTCGGCCAGCAGGAACATCAGCAGCATCAGCGACAGCGCCGTACTCAGCGCGAGCACCATCCCGTCGTAGCCGTACAGGGCGATCACCCCGCCCGTGCCCAGCACGCTCGCCGCGGAGATGTAATCACCCGCTATGGCAAGGCCGTTGCGCAGCGGCGAGAGGGAGCCGTACCCCGTGTAGAACTCGTCGAGGCCGTCGCGGTCGGGGCCCGTCAGCACGCAGAGCAGGAGCGTGAGGGTGGCGACGGTTGTGAAGGCCACCAGGGACATGGTCTGTGAGGAGTCCCTGAAGCCGGCCATCGCGCTCATCGAGGTCATCGTGCCGCCTCCCGTCTGGCGTCCAGTTCGGCCTGCTTGCGGATGCGCTCCGCGAGGGGGTCCACGTGCCGCCGGGCCGTGTGCTCGTAGAGCGCTATCGCCAGCCAGGTGACGGGCAGTTGGACCAGCGCGAGCAGCAGCCCGGTGGGCACACCGGCGACGACGGTGCTCGACATCAGCGGGGGCGCGAACGCGGACAGCGCGAGGAAGAGGCAGAAGTAGCCGAGCGCGGTGAGGCTCGCCACGCGCCGCTGACGCCGGTACGCGCCGCGCAGGACGCGCAGATCACGATGGTTGCCGAGGGCGGGACGGCGGGGCGGGCGGCGGCGTTCGGGTGGCGGCGGGGGTGGTTGCCAGGGGTAGGTGAGGCGGGGCGGGGACGGGTCGTGCGGGGCGTGCGAACTGTGCGGGGGGTAGGCGTCGTACGGGTACGGGGCGTGCGGGTCATGAGGGTCGTACGGGTCGTACGGGGCGGGTGAATCAGGCGGAGGGTACGGGTCGTAGGACATCCCGTGCTCCTTGCGTGGCTCGGGTCCGTGGCGGCGGACCGCAGGGAGTTAGGCGGAGCGGGTCACGCATGTTACTCGCCGGTTGGGGGGTGTGGGTGCTTTTCGGCGAACTGGGCGGTTGGTATGCGCTTGCGCGTCAACTGGGGGCTGACCTTGGTGTGTTGTGCGCGGGGACGCGGGTTTCCTGGGAGGCCTCTGGGGGTGGTGCGGCGCCCGGTGCGTGACGGCGTATCAGCAAACGAGGCTCCCGGCGGCCGGTGTTGGGCCATCATGTATCCACTCTCGTGGTGCGCTGCAGGGCAAGGGGGAGGCCACATGAGTGCAGAGGTGTCGCCGGTGCGGGTGTTCGTGTCGTACGCCCACGACGATCAGAAACATGTAGACCAGGTAAGGGCGTTCGCGGACTTTCTGCGCTCGTGCGGGATCGACGCCCAGTTGGACTTGGCGGCCGACGACCGCCGCCAGGACTGGGCCGTGTGGATGCTGCGGGGCATCCGCGACAGCCGCTACGTGATCACCGTCGCCTCGCCGGAGTACAAACGGCGTGCGGAGGGCGACGCACCCGCCGGCGTGGGGGCCGGCGTGCAGTGGGAGGGCCTTCTGCTCCGTGAGGCCGTCTACGTCGATCAGGCCGCGGCTCTCGACCGGATCGTCCCAGTCGTCCTGCCCGGCGGGTCCGTCGACGACCTGCCGCTGTGGCTGGGGCCCCACACCACCTCGAACTATGCCGTCGAGGACTTCACCGTCGCCGGCGCGGAGCGGTTGCTGCGGCGGCTGACCGGGCAGCCGTACGAGACGCCGCCCGCGGTGGGGCCGGTACCGGTGCTGCCGCCACGCGACCGGACCGGCGGGGCTCCGGGCGGACAGGCCGGGCCGGTGCCGGGCCCGGTACCGCTGACGCTTCCCCCGCCGGTCCTCGCGCCGGCCCCGGTCGAGCCCCCGCAACCCCCTCCCGCGACCTTCACGTTCCCCGACTCGAAGGCCCTGCTGGACGCCCTCATGGCCTGCGAGGCGCTGCACCGGCTGGCCGACCGCCACGAACTGGTCGCCGAGATGGGCCGGACGCTCGGCCTCGGCCGTCCGTTCGAGGTGGCCGAGAGCCCTCAGGCCCGCACGCATCTGCGGGCACTCGTCCACCGCACCGAGCGCACCCTGACGCGTGACGCGGTACTGACGGCCATGTACTTCGCCCTGGCCGACAGCGCGCCGGACGACATCGGGACCGAGCGGGTGCGTGTCGTGCTCGTGGCCTCCGGGCTCCCGCTCGGGGAGGCGTGAGTGTCCCGCTGGCGGCGGCTGGTCGGCGGCGGAGCCGGGCACCTGGCCGACCCGCGCGTGAGATCGAAGACGATCCGGCTGTTGGTGCAGACGCTGGCCGGCATAAGACGGCTGCAGTCGGTGGACGGCCGACTCGATCTGCTCGACGAGGTCGGTCCCCCGCTCCGGGACGCCGTACGAGCGAACCCGGTCACCGCGGACCATCTGCGTGCGATGGTCCACACCGCTCGGCGCAAGGGCCAACTGCCGCTGCTGCGGGACGCGTTGCTGGAGCTGGAAGGCGACGACATCGGTGCCGCCTGGTTCGACCTCGCGGTCACCATCATGACCGAGCCCGGCCCGTTGCCCACCGCGTCCATGCTGGAGGCCGTCGCCGAACTGCAGCTGTACGAGCCGGAGTTCGGGTTGAGGGCGCGATCACAGTACGCGTCCGAGCACCGCGGCGACGGCCCCCCACTGGGGAACGGCCCCCTCCCGAAGGTCCTGTCGCGGTTGTACGAGCCCATGAAGGACCCTGCCGACCCCGACGCCCCGCGCAGACGGCTGCTGCGGTTCCTCGAACTCCTCGGCGAGGAAGCCGTGTTGGAGGGGCCGGGCGGCGACAGGCTCGCCCGTCAACTGGCGCGGATCCAGGACCGGCACGGTGGCAAGGCCCCCGGCGGCCACCCGGCGACACCGGCACCGGAACCAGCACCGGCGGGCATGGAACGGCAGGTCATCATCCAGATACGGGTCGAGGAGGCGGGGGCTCCGAGCGATCTGCCGGCCGCCGAGCGCAGTTACTCCCTGCACGGCTTCCTCTACGAACTCGTCGGCACCGATCGCCCGGTCTTCCGGGGCTCCAGGACGGTGCCCGGCCTCATCACCGGCGGTGAACTCACGGACCGTGGACACAAGTTCCTCGCCGAGTGGCGGGAACAGGCGGAGGCGGTCCGGGACGTGCGCAGACGGCGCGTGGAGTTCCTGCTGCCGCACTCGCTGCTCGGGTACCCCGCCGAACTGTGGCCGAGCGGGTCGGCCGAGGTTCCCCTCAGCCGCAGCTGCCAGGTCGTCGTACGGTCCCTGACCCGCTACAAGGACAGCACCATCCACGACGAGTGGATCCGCCGCTGGAGAGCGCTCGACCGCGACTGCCCACCCGGTGACGCCCTGCAGCGCATCGGCTGGCTCAGCAAGGACACACCGGGGGAGCCGGCCGAGGGCCACAACCCGCCCAAGGAACAGTGGAGTTGCCCGCAGGGGAAGTTCCCGCCGCTGCGGCTGACGCACCCCGCGGACATCGAGGACTGGCTGCGGACCAACGCCGACCTGGCCTGCCTGGGCCTGACCATGGCGTACGACCACCATGATGTCCTCGTCCGGGACGCCGTACGCGACGCCATCCTGGAAGACGGCATCCCCGTCATGGTCTGGCGGCGGGACAAGGGCGACCCCGACAGGCTGCTGGACGCGCTCCGCAGCGCCGAACCACCCGCCCTGCTGGCGGACTTGCCGCGCAGCGTGCTCCAGGCGCGCAAGCGCGAGCGCGGTGACTCCCTGAGCGTCGGCAACAACATCAGCCTGCTGTGGGACGACCCCACCTGTGTGTTCAGCGGCCAGGACCCCCAGATGTCCGGTATCGGCGGCGCCGAAGAAGGAGCGACATGACGCAGACGCAGGACTGGTGGGTCTACCGGGGCACCGGCACCCCGCACGACGGCATCGAAGACCTGCCTCCGGCACCCCCGTGGCGGGCCTTCCGCCAGGGCACCGCGGTGCCCGAGCGGGTGCTCCAGCCGCCCGACGCACCCGACGGCGACGCCGTCCAGCGCCACCTCGGCCGGGCCGACCTGGGCGCCCGCTACCAGGCCGGCGAACGGGAGATCCACCTCGTCAACCTCGCCCTGCACCTGCGCCGCCCGCTGCTGCTCACCGGCAAACCCGGAACCGGAAAGTCCACCCTCGCCTACGCGGTCGCCCACGAACTGAAGCTCGGCCCCGTCCTGCGCTGGGCCATCACCAGCCGCTCCACCCTCAAGGACGGCCTGTACGAGTACGACGCCATCGGCCGCCTCTACGACGCCGGGCTGCGCAACGCGGGCTCCCTCACCGGCCACCACACCCCGGCACACCAACCGCCCGACATCGGCAAGTACCTGTCGCTCGGCCCCCTCGGAACCGCGCTGCTGCCCTGGAGCCGTCCCCGGGTCCTGCTCATCGACGAGATCGACAAGAGCGACATGGACTTCCCCAACGACCTGCTGAACGTCTTCGAGGAAGGCGAGTTCCTCATCCCCGAACTGGCCCGGCTCGGCGGGAAGCCGCAGAAGGTGACCACCGCCGACCGCGCGAAGGTGACGGTCCACGGCGGCGAAGTGGCCTGTGCTCAGTTCCCGTTCGTGGTGCTCACCAGCAACGAGGAACGCGAGTTCCCCATGGCCTTCCTGCGCCGCTGCGTCCGGCTGGAGATCAAGGCGGCCGACGCCAAACGGCTGGCCGGCATCGTCGCCGCCCACCTCGACCCGCCCAATACACCCGTGACCGAACCGACCGGTGCGCGGGCCAAGCTCATCGGTGAATTCCTCACCCGGCAGCGGGATTTGGGGCCCCTTGCCAACGACCAGCTGCTCAACGCGCTGCTCATGGCCGAACGCGGACTCTGGGACGACGACACCGGCCAATCCCTGCTCCGCGACGACCTGCTGCGTCCGCTGGACCGGGGCTGAGCCGGCCGTGCAGGACGACATCCTGCGCGAGGAACTCGCCCGGCTGCTGGGCGCGAGCGGCGAGCCGGAAGCGGGTGACGCCCTCGACGCGCTGTGGATCGCCCGGCTGAGCGGCCTCGCCCCGGTGGACTGGTCGCTCCTGGGCAACGGCGTAGACCCGACGGCACCCCCGCCGACCACCGACCCGCCGCCCACACCGACGGACCCCGACCCCGGCCAACTCCCCGTTCCACCAGAGCCGTTGGCCCAGCTGCACCTGCCCGGCGGCGGGAACGGCACCGCCTCCGCCCGCCCC
>NZ_JAWOAI010000390.1:0-9608 GCF_033194735.1 Streptomyces sp. W16 | reverse complement strand
GCGTCTCCCGGCCCCGTCGATCCGTCGCGCCCCGCGAACGAGACCTCGCCGCAGGTGGGCGACCGGCAGCGCGACACCCCTGCCCGGCCGGCAACACCCCCGTCGCGTCCGGCTGTCACCCCCGAAGACCCGTCGGAGAGCTCCTCTCAGCTGAGGCCGCCCCCCGCTGCCCCTTGGCGGGGTGAATCGTTCACGGATCCCACTGGCGGTGCGCCCACGCGCGGTGTGTGGTCGCCTTCCTCCGGTGCCGGTGCGTCGTATCCCTCCTCGGGTACCAGTCCCGGTACCGGGACTGGTGGCTCGCGGCCTGCCGATGCCCCTCCCGCTGGACCCACGGCGTCCGGTCCCAGCTCCTCCGCGTCCGCCCCGCAGGGTTCCGCACCCACCGCCGAAGGCGTCGGCACCGGTGCCTGGTCATCTGCCGCTGCCAGTACGCCGGTTCGGCCCGCCGACGACGTCACCAACACGGGCGCCTGGTCACCGGCCCCTCCCACTAAGCCGGTTCGGCCGACCGAGGACTCGTCCAGTACCAGCCCCTGGTCATCTCCCGTTCCCAGCAACCCGGTTCGGCCCGCCGAAGGCGCCGGCACCGCCCCCTGGTCATCTGCCGCTCCCAGTACCCCAGTTCGGCCCGTCCCCGCGCCTGTCCCCGATGACACCGGCACCAGCGCCTGGTCGCCCGCCGCCCCCGGTACCCCCGTCCGCCCCGCGTCCGAAATGCCGCGGCCCGGGGTCAACTCCGGTCCCGATCCCGCCTTTTCCTGGAGTTCGCCGGTAACCCCCGGTGGCGGTCGGCCAGTTGTGTCGTTCGGGGAGCCCGAGGGGTACGACGAGCGGGTACGGCCGCGGCCGTTGGGGGCGCGGATACGGTCCCGTACCGCCGCAGTCGCCGCCTGTGTCGTGCTCGGTCTCGGTCTCATCGGCGGTGCGGTGACCGGGAGTTGGCTCACCGGCGACGACGGGTCCGACGGCGGTGCGAGCACCTTCGCAGCCGCCGGGCAGCTGTGGCACAGCGTGCCCGTCGACCAGCTCTTCCCGCCCACCGTGCAGGGCCAGGGCGCGGGCCCCGGCGGTGCCGACCGCACCTGGACCCGGATCGCCGTGGCCCCGGACACCGGCTGCGCGGGCGCCTTCGACGCGCTGCTGAGCAAAGTGCTCGCCCCGGTCGGCTGCCAACGGCTCCTGCGCGCCACCTACACCGACGCCACCCAGAGCTATGTCACGACGGTCGGCCTGCTCTTCACCAAGGCCGACATCGCCGCGATGACCTCCCTGTCCGCCCGGTTCAAGAACGAGAAGCTCGGCGACCGCACCGACCTCCTGCCCCGCCCGTACGCCGCGAAGGGCACTGTCGCCGCAGCCTTCGGCGACAAACAGCGGGCCTCCTGGACCGTCTCCGTCCTCACCGACGCGCCCGTCGTCGTCTACGCCGTCTCCGGCTGGGCGGACGGCCGTACCGTCGACGCACCCGAACCCGCCGACGAAGCCGTCACCTCCGGCTCCACCACGGCCCCCTCGCAGTCGGGTCTCGGCAACGAGGCGCAGGGGCTCGCAGACCGCGTCGAGCGGAGCCTGCGCAAGACCGTCGACTCACCCTCCGAGACCTCGGCTTCAGAGACTTCGGGGACTTCAAAGACCTCGAAGACCTCGGCGACCTCGAAGGCCTCGGGAGGGAATTCATGAGCGTCACGTCCCGCCGGGCCGGGCTGGTGAGCGCCCTCCTGGCCGCCTCCCTCGCCCTGGTCCCGTCCACCGTCGCGCACGCCGACGGCATACGCGCCCAGGAATGGGCCCTGGACGCCATGCACACCCAGGAGGTCTGGCAGACCACCAAGGGCAAGGGCATCACCGTCGCCGTCCTCGACACCGGCGTCGAGGCCGACCACCCCGACCTCACCGGCAACGTCCTCACCGGCAAGGACATGGTCGGCTTCGGGGCGAAGCCGGGTGACCGGGCCTGGGCCCGGCACGGCACCGCCATGGCCGGCATCATCGCCGGGCACGGACACGGCCCCGGTGACGAGGACGGCGTCGTGGGCGTCGCCCCGGAGGCGAAGATCCTGCCCGTCCGCGTGATCCTCGAAGACGGCGACTCCGCCCGCAGCAAGGCCCGCACCACCCGCGGCAACGCCCTTGCGGACGGCATCCGTTGGGCCGCCGACCACGGCGCCGACGTCATCAACCTCTCCCTCGGCGACGACTCCGCCTCCGCCCACCCCGAGCCCGCCGAGGACGAGGCCGTGCAGTACGCCCTGAAGAAGGGCGTCGCCGTCGTCGCCTCCGCCGGCAACGGCGGCGAGAAGGGCGACCACGTCTCCTACCCGGCCGCCTACCCGGGTGTGATCGCCGCGACCGCCGTGGACCGCTACGGCACCCGCGCCTCCTTCTCCACCCGCCGCTGGTACGCCACGGTCAGCGCGCCCGGAGTCAACGTCGTCATCGCCGACCCCGACCACAAGTACTACGAGGGCTGGGGGACCAGCGCCGCGTCCGCCTTCGTCTCGGGCGCGGTGGCGCTCATCAAGGCGGCCCACCCGGGACTGACCCCGGCCCAGATCAAGAAGCTCCTCGAAGACACCGCCCGCAACCCCCCGGTCGGCGGCCGTGACGACTCCCGGGGCTTCGGTTTCATCGACCCCGCCGCCGCGATCAAGGCCGCCGCAGCCCTCAAACCGACGAGCCTGCGCGCCGCCGCCTACGGCAAGAAGTACTTCGGTTCGGGCCCGGACCCCGCCAAGACCGACAGCCGCACCTCCGACTGGGCTGGCCCCCTCGCGGGCAGCGCCGGTGGAGTCCTGCTCGTCGCGGCGGTCGTCCTGTGGCGCGGCCGACGCAAACGGCCCGAGGGCTTCTAGACCCCGCAGGAGACCCTGGACAAGTCAGTCGGTGGCGGACGCGGAAGCCGACGTAGCGGAGTCGCTCCCCGCGAACGCCGCGACCCCCGCCTTCGCCGCCGCCTCGATCAGCGTGATCCCCTTGTTCTGCGTCGTGCTGCCCTTCGACAGCACCGCGATCAGGTACTCGTGCCCGTCCGCGGCCGTCACCCGCCCGATGCTGTTGACGTCCCACAGCCCGGTCGTGCTCCGCGCCAGCCAGCCGTTCTTCAGCTTCCACTTGGAGCCGTCGGCCGCCGCCGACACCCCCCACTGCTGATCGGCCTCTATCTTTCCCATCAGCCCCTGGATGTACGACTTCGAGGCCGAGCTCAGCTTCGAGTCGTCCCCGAACACCTGCTGAAGCAGGGTGAGTTGATCCGCGGCCGTGGTCTGCGTCAGCCCCCAGAGCGGGCCGTCGCCACCAGTGGTGCCGGTCAGTCCGAATTTCTTGTTGGCCGCGTCGAGTCCGTCCGCCGTGCCGATGATGTTCCACAGCGCCGTCGCGGAGTTGTTGTCGCTGTTCTCGATCATCGTGGTGGCGTACGACTTCTCCGTCGTGGTCAGCTGCCGCCCCGCGTCCTGCGCCTGCAGCAGCAGTGCCGCCAGGATGTCGACCTTGACGATGCTCGCCGTGTCGTAGGCCGCGCCGCCGTACGTGGCGCTCTCACCGGAGTCCACGTCGAGCACGGCCACGGAAACCTTCTGCTTCCCGGCCGGGGTCACCGCCTTCATGGCCTCGGCCAGCAGGGCGTCGTAGTCCACCGTCGGCCGTGCCACCGGTTCCACCGTCGCCTCCCCGCTGCCCGATGCCGACGCCGAGGCGGACGGCGCCGCCGACGACGATACGGGGCCGGAGTGCGCCTGTGCCTTCACGTACACGGTTCCGGCCGCCGTACCGCCCACGACCGCCACGGTGGCGAGGGCGGTGTAGAGGAGCGGACGGCGCCGGGAGGGACGCGCGCGGTGGTTTCGGCGGGCGGCTCTGGAAGACTCCATGCCCGCGATGGTGGAGGCGGCGACTGTGCGAACCGTGAGATGAAAGTTAGATGTCTGTCAACGGTTTCTGAGAAACGTGTGAAACCTGTGTCTCCTGCGTTTCAGGACCCGCACAAGCCCAGCAGTATCCCCCCGATAGGGTCGGTCACCGTGGCGAACAAGAACATTCCCGACTCCGGCTACTCCGACGACGACGGTTCGGCCGATCCCGCACTGAGCGCGGCGCTCGCCGCCTGGGCCGAGGACCGCACCGCCGTGGATCCCGTCCTGGCGGCTCTCAAGGGCGCCCGGCTGCTCGTGCCCGTGGTGGCGATGCTCGGCGAGGCCGAGGTGGACGAGAACGGGCTGCGCCGCGAGAAGACCAGCGACATGGCCGTCCCCACCCTGAAGGCCGGCGGTCGTACCGCGCTGCCCGCCTTCACGTCCAGCGACTCGCTGGCCCGCTGGGACCCGGCGGCGCGCCCCGTGGCCGTACCGCTGCACCAGGCCTTGCAGGCCGCCGTGCACGAGAAGGCGGACACGATCGTGCTGGACCTGGCCGGGCCGGTGTCCTTCGAGCTGTCGGGGCCCGCGCTGCTGGCCCTCGCCGAGGGGCGTACCAGCGTGGACCCGCTCACCGATCCGGCGGTCGCGGAGGCGGTCCGCTCCGCGCTCGGCCATATGCGCGGGGTACTTCGTGCCTACCTCGGCCCCGGCCGGGGGGACGGCACCCTTGCCCTGGTCTTCGAGCCCGCCATACCGCACGCCGCCGGCATCCACGGGGTCGCGCGCCGGCTCGCCGCCGAGGAAACGCTGAGGGCCCGCCTGGTGCACGGCCTCGACCTGGCAGTCCTGCCGGCCGGGGCGACGCCTCCGGGCGAGCCCTTTTACGTACGTGTGGGGTGAGCCGCTAGCCGTAGACCGGGCCCGTGTACTTCTCGCCCGGACCCTGGCCCGGCTCGTCGCGGACGAGGGACGCCTCGCGGAACGCCAGCTGGAGCGACTTCAGGCCGTCGCGCAGCGGGGCCGCGTGGAAGGAGCTGATCTCGGTCGTGCTCGCGTCGAGCAGCCCGGCCAGGGCGGTGACCAGCTTGCGGGCCTCGTCCAGGTCCTTGTACTTGTCGCCCTCGTCGGTCAGACCGAGCTTCACGGCGGCGGCGCTCATCAGGTTGACGGCGACCGTCACGATCACCTCGACCGCCGGGACCTCCGCGATGTCGCGGGTCAGGGCGTCGAAGTCGGGGGAGTCGGGATTCGCGGACTCGGGGGGCGTGTCACTCATGCCCCACACGATAGGGCCCGGTGTACGGCGGTTCGCACCACCCCCGGGGAGCTGCTAGCCTTGTGTGATGACCGGCCAGGCACTCGCGTGCCCGGCCAACAAGTGGAGGCTCCGATCTCCCACCTGACTGTCCTCATGGACGGCGGGTCACCCCCGGTCAGGCGGTTGCCATCGTTCCGTACGGACGATGGAGTCGCCCGAAAGCGCGCCCCGCGATCATCGCGGCGGTGCTCCGGCAGTGCTTTGGAGCCCCGTCTTGTGATCGTCCGGGGCATTTTTCATGTTCCGGCGCGGTTAGGTCTGTCTACCAAAGACAAACGCGGCCGTCCGCCAGATGGCCGTGTGGTGCTAACCGAGGAGGATCCATCAGCACCGAGCCCCGTATCAACGACCGGATTCGCGTTCCCGAGGTGCGACTTGTCGGTCCGAGCGGCGAGCAGGTCGGGATTGTTCCGCTTGCCAAGGCCCTTGAGCTTGCGCAGGAGTACGACCTCGACCTGGTCGAGGTGGCGGCGAACGCACGTCCGCCGGTCTGCAAGCTCATGGACTACGGGAAGTTCAAGTACGAGTCGGCCATGAAGGCCCGTGAGGCGCGCAAGAACCAGGCGCACACGGTCATCAAGGAAATGAAGCTCCGGCCGAAGATCGACCCGCACGACTACGACACCAAAAAGGGTCACGTCGTTCGGTTCCTCAAGCAGGGCGACAAGGTCAAGATCACGATCATGTTCCGTGGTCGCGAGCAGTCCCGGCCCGAGCTGGGCTACCGACTGCTGCAGCGGCTCGCCACGGACGTCGAGGACCTCGGGTTCATCGAGTCGAACCCGAAGCAGGACGGCCGAAACATGATCATGGTGCTCGGCCCGCACAAGAAGAAGACCGAGGCGATGGCCGAGGCCCGTGAGGCCCAGGCGGCCCGCAAGGCGGAAGCGAAGGCCAACCCGGGCAAGTCGCAGAACGCCGCGGAGTCCGACTTCGAGGGTGACGGCATCGAAGGTGAAGTCATCGAGGGCGAGGACATCGCCGACGAGGACGTCGCTGCCGAGGTCGAGACCGTCGAGGCCCCGGCCGAGGCTCGCGCCGACGCCTGATCCCCGGACGCCAGTCCAGGGATGTAACCGATACAAGAGCGACGCTCCACCTGTGCCCGGTTTCACGACCGGGCACCGGAGCGCCACCGACGAGGAGATAACGGCGCTATGCCGAAGAACAAGTCGCACAGCGGTGCCAGCAAGCGCTTCAAGATCACCGGCTCCGGCAAGGTGCTCCGCGAGCGTGCCGGCAAGCGCCACCTGCTCGAGCACAAGTCGTCCCGCGTGACGCGTCGCCTCACCGGCAACGCCGAGATGGCCCCGGGCGACGCCAAGAAGATCAAGAAGCTTCTCGGCAAGTGACGTACGCGGCGCTCCGGTTGAGCGCCGTACGTCTGGACCGGGACCCCATCGATTCCGGGCCGTGTGAGTCCAACCACGGCCCCGCTACAAGGAGTTAAACAAGTGGCACGCGTCAAGCGGGCAGTCAACGCCCACAAGAAGCGCCGGGCGATCCTCGAAGCCGCCTCCGGCTACCGCGGTCAGCGTTCGCGTCTGTACCGCAAGGCCAAGGAGCAGGTCACCCACTCGCTGGTCTACAACTACAACGACCGCAAGAAGCGCAAGGGCGACTTCCGTCGGCTGTGGATCCAGCGCATCAACGCCGCTGCCCGCGCCAACGGCATCACCTACAACCGCTTCATCCAGGGTCTCAACGCGGCCAACATCGAGGTCGACCGCAAGATCCTCGCCGAGCTGGCCGTCAACGACGCCGGTGCGTTCGCCGCGCTGGTCGAGGTTGCCCAGAAGGCGCTGCCGAGCGACGTGAACGCGCCGAAGGCCGCGTGACGCTGCGCTGGCTTTAGAGTGAGTGTGAGTTGAAGGACCCGCAGGTTATTAGCCTGCGGGTTCTTTGGTGCTGGCCCGGCCCGGCCCGGTTCGTTGTCGGGTGCGGGTTCGTTGTGGCTGGTCGCGCAGTTCCCCGCGCCCCTGAGGGGATTGCGGTTGGCCTGAGATTTGAAGGTGAAGCAGAGCATGTCCCCCGACCTCATCTCCCCCCGTTCCTCTCGTGTTGCCGCCGCTCGGCGGCTTGCTCGGCGGAACTTCCGGAGCAAGGAGCGGCTGTTCCTGGCCGAGGGGCCGCAGGCCGTGCGGGAGGCCGCGGGGTACAAGGACACGCTTGTCGAGTTGTTCGCCACCGTTGAGGCTGCGGAGCGGTATGCCGACATCGTCGGTGAGGCCCGTGACGCCGGCGCCCGGGTGCATCTCGCCGATGAGCAGGTCATCGCCGACATCTCGACCACCGTCACGCCGCAGGGGCTCGTCGGGGTCTGCCGGTTCCTCGATACCCCCTTCGAGGAGATCCTGAAGGCCCGGCCCAAGCTCGTCGCTGTCCTCGCCAACGTGCGCGACCCTGGCAACGCCGGCACCGTCCTGCGCTGCGCCGACGCCGCCGGTGCCGAGGCCGTCGTACTGACCGACGCTTCCGTCGATCTGTACAACCCGAAGGCCGTACGGGCGTCCGTGGGCTCCCTGTTCCATCTGCCCGTCGCCGTGGGAGTGCCCGTCGAGCAGGCCGTGGCCGGGCTCAAGGGCATCGGGGTGCGCATCCTCGCCGCCGACGGGGCCGGGACCGACGACCTCGACGACGAGTTGGACCAGGGCACCATGGGCGGGCCCACCGCCTGGGTGTTCGGGAATGAAGCCTGGGGGCTTCCGGAGGAGACCCGCGTACTCGCGGACGCCGTCGTGCGCGTTCCGATCCACGGGAAGGCCGAAAGCCTGAACCTCGCCACCGCCGCCGCCGTATGTCTGTATGCGTCTGCCCGTGCACAGCGCGCCTCCGGAGGGTGCCGCTCCGTCACCGACAGCTAGTAGGGTGACCAGCTCGGGGGCCACCTGCGCCGTATGAGAAGAGGTGGGGTACGGGGATGACTGTCGGCACGAGCAGCGCGCCGGGAGCACGCGGCGTGCCCCGGCTGTCCGCGGCCCGGCACGACGACCTCGGCATCGACCCCGACGAACTGGCCGACGGCCTGGTCATCGCCGACGAGCACGGTCACGTCGTCTGCTTCAACGCCGCCGCCGAGCGCATCACCGCCGTCCGCGCGGCCGACGCCCTCGGACAGCGGCTGGAGAAGGCCCTCCCTTTAGAGGACCTGGAGGGCCGCCGCTGGTGGCAGCTGACCGATCCCTACGGCGGACTCGCCATCCGGGTACGGCAGCCCGAGCGCAACCTGCTGCTGCCGGGCGGCCACGAGGTCCTCGTCACGGCACGGTATGTGCGTGCGGAGCCCCTCGGTCCGGTCCG
The DNA here is from genome assembly GCF_033194735.1 of Streptomyces sp. W16. Classification (NCBI taxonomy): domain Bacteria; kingdom Bacillati; phylum Actinomycetota; class Actinomycetes; order Kitasatosporales; family Streptomycetaceae; genus Streptomyces; species Streptomyces sp. W16. The sequence continues at coordinate 1,133 of NZ_JAWOAI010000390.1, read as the reverse complement.
CCGGGTTGTCGTCTCTCTGCGTGACACCGAGGCCCGTCGCCGCACCGAGCGCAGCCACGCCGAGCTGATCGCCACCGTCGCCCACGAACTGCGCTCCCCGCTCACCTCCGTCAAGGGCTTCACCGCGACCCTGCTCGCCAAGTGGGAACGCTTCACCGACGACCAGAAGCGGCTGATGCTGGAGACCGTCGACGCCGACGCCAACCGCGTCACCCGGCTCATCGCCGAGCTGCTCGACATCTCCCGTATCGACTCCGGGCGGCTCGAACTGCGCCGCCAGCCCGTCGACATAGGCGCGGCCGTCGGCCGCCACATCCAGGCGTACGTCGCCGCCGGCCAGCCCGCGGACCGGTTCATGCTCCGCGTCGAACAGCCGCTGCCCGACCTGTGGGCCGACCCCGACAAGGTCGACCAGGTGCTGAGCAACCTGCTGGAAAATGCGGTGCGGCACGGCGAGGGAACCGTCACTATCGACGTCACGGCCTCGGCGTCCCCCCGCGAGGGGGAGGAAACCGGCACATCGGTGACGGTCAGCGACGAGGGCCCAGGCATCCCGGAGGAGTCCATGAACCGCGTCTTCACCCGCTTCTGGCGGGGCAGTAAGCGCGGCGGCACCGGACTCGGGCTGTACATCGTCAAGGGCATCGTCGAAGCCCACGGCGGCACCATCACGGTCGGCCGCGCCCCCGGCGGCGGCGCCGAGTTCCGATTTATGTTGCCCGTGGGCACCCCGGCGTATCTGCAGTAACCCTGCCGCAGCCGCCGACGAGGCCCCACGGGCGATGTCACCTGCCTCACCCCCGTTAGACTCGGCCTTTGGCACCTTTGCGTCCCCGTTTCAGGGACGACGACGCGTCCCCCGAGTCGAGTCGGGACGGGGACCATCCGCCAGCCAACCGGAAGCACGGGAAGAGATGTCGGCACCGAATAAGTCGTACGACCCTGTAGAGGTCGAGGCCTTGAAACCGGAAGAGATCGAGCGCATGCGGGACGAGGCGCTCGCCGCCTTCGCCGCCGCCGGTGACCTCGACGCGCTCCAGGAGGCCAAGGTCGCCCACACCGGCGGCACCTCCCCGCTCGCCCTCGCCAACCGCGAGATCGGCGCGCTGCCCCCGCAGGCCAAGGCAGCCGCC
>NZ_JAWOAI010000389.1:0-9650 GCF_033194735.1 Streptomyces sp. W16 | reverse complement strand
AGCCCAGCCACCCGGTCACGGCGACCACATCACCGGGCTGCGCGCCGGCCCGGGTGACCGGCTCACGGCCGCGCAGATCACCGAGGGCGGTGATCGACACCATGATCGTGTCGCCTCGTACGACATCGCCGCCGACCACCGAGGCGCCCGCGACCTGGCACTCGTCGCGCAGCCCGTCCATCAGCTCCATGGGCCAGGTGACCGGGAGTTCGGCCGGCACGACCAGTCCGAGGAGCAGGGCGGTCGGTACGGCGCCCATCGCGGCGATGTCCGCGAGGTTCTGCGCGGCGGCCTTGCGTCCTACGTCGTAGGCGGTGGACCAGTCGCGGCGGAAGTGCCGCCCCTCCAGCAGGATGTCGGTGCTCGCCACGACCCTGCGGTCGGGCGCGGCGACGACCGCGGCGTCGTCGCCGGGGCCGACCCGGACCGAGGGGGTGGTGGTGAGCCGGGAAGTGAGCTCCCTGATGAGCCCGAACTCCCCCAACTCACCGACGGTGCCCTTCATCGTTCGTCCTCTTCTCGTGACGGCAGCGCCCGGTCGCGAGCCGTCGGTGTGCTCGGTACGGTCGAGGTGACCGTCAACTTCAGTCGTGCCTGTGCCCCGGCACGAGGGGAAGCGCCTCCGCGGGTCTCCCCGCGGTGAGCGGCGACGCGATACCGTGGCGTTCCTTTTCCCCACATGATCCTCGTGGCCGCCCTGGAGGTTCCGTGGTACAGGCGTACATCCTGATCCAGACGGAGGTCGGCAAAGCGTCGACCGTCGCCGAGACGATCAGCAAGATTCCCGGAGTGCTCCAGGCCGAGGACGTGACAGGACCGTACGACGTGATCGTGCGCGCCCAGGCCGACACGGTCGACGACCTCGGCCGCATGGTGGTCGCCAAAGTCCAGCAAGTGGACGGCATCACCCGCACCCTGACCTGCCCGGTGGTGCATCTGTAGCCCCCGTCTACCCTTGGCCGGTGAACTCTCTCCGTCACCGGCGCCGTTCTGTCATCGGGCTGTCCGTGCTCGCCCCGCTGATCACCCTCGCGGGCTGCTCCTCAGCAGACGACAGCGCGTCGGCGGCGGTTCCCTCACCGGGCGCGAAGGTCACCGGGCTGTGCCGGAATCTGGACAAGGTGCTGCCGTCGAAGGTCGACGGCCTGGGCCGCCGGGATCCCGAGCCCGCGTCCGCGCTGACCGCGGGCTGGGGGAACCCGGCGATCATACTGCGCTGCGGTGTCGTCAGACCCGCGAAGATGAACGACCCGGAGGCCGACGGCGTCGAGGTGAACGGCGTCGGCTGGCTGCTGCAGAAGCAGGACGACGGCTCGTTCCGGTTCACCACGACGCTGCGCAAGGCGTATGTCGAGGTGACCATCCCGAAGGACCGCACCGGAGACGGCCTGGCGCCCCTGGTCGACCTGGCGAAGTCCGTGAAGAAGGCGATCCCCGCAGGGATCGCCGACTAGATCGACCGGACCGGCCCGTTCAGCGCAGTCCGGTCGAGCGGCGCAGCGCGGCCTGCACCAGGCGGTCCACCAGCTCGCCGTAGGGGACGCCGCTGGCCTGCCACATCTGCGGGTACATCGAGATCGGTGTGAAACCGGGCATCGTGTTGATCTCGTTGATGACGAACTCGCCGTCCTCCGTGAGGAAGAAGTCCGCCCGCACCAGCCCCTCGCAGGAGGCCGCGTCGAAGGCGTCCACCGCGAGCCGCTGGACCTCGGCGGTCTCCTCCGGCGTCAGCGGGGCGGGCACGATACCGGGGGTCGAGTCGATGTACTTCGCCTCGAAGTCGTAGTACGCGTGCTCCTGGGGCGGCGGGATCTCGGCCGGCACGCTGGCCCGCGGCCCGTCCTCGAACTCCAGGACCCCGCACTCGATCTCGCGTCCGCGCAGCGCGGCCTCCACGAGGATCTTCGGGTCGTGCCGCTGCGCCTCCTCGATCGCCTCGTCGAGTCCGGCCAGGTCGTCGACCTTGGTGATGCCGATCGACGAACCCGCGCGCGCGGGCTTCACGAACAGCGGCCAGCCGTGCTCACCCGCGAAGTCGACGATCTTCTTGCGCGCGGCGGACTCGTCCCGCTGCCACTCGCGCGGCCGGATCACCACGTAGGGGCCGACCTTGAGGCCGAACGAGGTGAACACCCGCTTCATGTACTCCTTGTCCTGGCCGACGGCCGAGGCGAGCACACCCGCGCCCACGTACGGCACGCCGGACAGCTCCAGGAGTCCCTGAAGGGTGCCGTCCTCGCCGTAGGGGCCGTGCAGGACGGGGAAGACGACGTCGACCTCGCCGAGGGCCTTGGGCACGGATCCCGGTTCGCTGATGACGACTTCGCGGTTTCCGGGGTCGAGCGGGAGCACCACTCCGCCCTCGCTCGACTCGGCGAGCTCCTCGACGTCCGGGGTGCGGCGGTCGGTGATCGCCATGCGTTCCGGCGCGTCGGCGGTGAGGGCCCAGCGGCCTTCGCGGGTGATGCCGATCGGCAGGACGTCGTACTTGGTCCGGTCGATGGCCGCGAGGACGGCGCCGGCGGTGACCACGGAGATCCCGTGTTCGGAGCTGCGACCGCCGAACACGACGGCCACGCGCGGCTTGCGAGGCGGCTGCTCAGGGCTCTGGGAGAGGTTCTCGGTGCTCATATCGCGATGAGCGTACCCGGTGGTACTGCCCTGAGTCAGCGTCCGTTGACCCGCGTTGCTCAGCGTCGCTCGGGCTTCGCGCTGCGCGACATCAGCTCCTTGACGGCGACCACCGGCGACTTCCCCTCGTGCACGATCTCGAACACCGTCTCGGTGATCGGCATGTCGACGCCGTGCCTGCGGGCCAAGTCCAGTACGGACTCACAGGACTTGACACCCTCCGCGGTCTGCTTGGTGACCGCGATGGTCTCCTGGAGGGTCATGCCCTTGCCGAGGTTGGTGCCGAAGGTGTGGTTGCGGGACAGCGGCGAGGAGCAGGTCGCCACCAGGTCGCCGAGACCGGCGAGCCCGGAGAAGGTGAGCGGGTCGGCGCCCATCGCGATACCGAGCCGGGTCGTCTCCACGAGACCGCGGGTGATGAGCGAGCCCTTGGCGTTGTCCCCGAGCCCCATGCCGTCCGCGATGCCGACGGCGAGCCCGATCACGTTCTTCACCGCGCCGCCGAGCTCGCAGCCCACGACGTCGGTGATGGTGTACGGCCTGAAGTACGGGGTGTGGCAGGCGGCTTGGAGCCGGCGGGCCACGGCCTCGTCGGTGCAGGCGACCACCGCGGCGGCCGGCATCCGGGAGGCGATCTCCCGCGCGAGGTTGGGTCCGGAGACCACGGCGATCCGGTCCCGGCCGACCTTGGCGACGTCCTCGATGACCTCGCTCATCCGCATGACGGAGCCGAGCTCGACGCCCTTCATGAGCGAGACGAGGATCGTGTCGGGCGCCAACAGGGGTGCCCAGTCGGCCAAGTTGGCGCGCAGCGTCTGCGAAGGGACCGACAGGACGGTGAAGTCGGCGTCGGCGGCGGCCTCGGCGGGGTCGGTGGTGGCCCGCAGGTTCTCCGGGAGTTCGACACCGGGGAAGTAGTCGGGGTTCGTACGGCCGGAGTTGATGGCGTCCACGACTTCCGCGCGGCGCCCCCACAGGGTGACCTCGCACCCCGCGTCGGCGAGCACCATGCCGAAAGCCGTGCCCCATGAACCGGCGCTGAAAACAGCCGCCTTGACCGGCTTGCTCACGTGCCCTGCCCCTCTTCCTGCTCGACCTTCGGCTCGGTCGCCGACTCGGCCCTGGACTCCAACTGCTCGGTCTCCGCGGCCGTCCGGCGCCGCTGCTCGATCCGCTCGCGGCGCGGATCGTAGGACGTCTCGGGTGCCTTCGCGCCGCGGATCTGCTCCAACAGGCGTGTGATGTCGGCCATGATGACCTCGGTCGCCTCCTTCAGGAGGTCCGGGCTCATGTCCTTGCCGTAGAAACGCGTGAGGTCCACCGGCGGGCCCGCGAGCACATGGCTGGTCTTGCGCGGAAAGACGTGCAGCTTCTTGGCGTACGGCGGCAGCAGTTCGTTGGCGCCCCACTGCGCCACGGGAATCACCGGGCACTTGGTCTGCAGAGCCACCCGCGCGGCACCGGTCTTGCCGGTCATGGGCCACTGGTCGGGGTCCCGGGTGATGGTGCCCTCGGGATAGAACGCGACGCATTCACCGCGCTCCACGGCGTCGATCGCGGCGCGGAAGGCGCTCAACGCGTCCGTGGTCTCGCGATAGACGGGGATCTGTCCGGTGCCGCGCATCGCGGCGCCCACGAATCCCTTACGGAAAAGCCCGCTCTTCGCCAGGAATCGCGGAACGCGCCCGGTGTTGTACTGAAAGTGAGCGTAGGCGAGGGGGTCTACGTGCGAATTGTGGTTCACCGCGGTGATAAATCCGCCCTCGGCCGGAATGTGCTCCATTCCACGCCAGTCCCGGTTGATCAGAACCACCAGCGGCGGTTTGCAGAGGACCGCAGCGAAGCGGTACCAGAACCCGATTCTGCGGCGGGGCACGCGAACACCTTCCTCTAGGACCCGGGGGGCCGCACAAGTGTCACCCCAGGCCGTCGGTCTGTCGAGAACACCGTACGCCCCGCCACCGACAACGCCAGGGGCGCCGGGTGACAATGGCCGCGACAAGAGAGGGACGGAACACGCGTGCAGTGGACCTTGGTCATACCCCTGAAGTCTCTGGCGCGAGCCAAGACCAGGCTCTCGGACACGGCCGGCGACGGGCTGCGGCCGGGGCTCGCCCTCGCCTTCGCCCAGGACACCGTGGCGGCCGTGCTGGCCTGCCCGGCGGTCCGCGATGTGGCGGTCGTCACGGACGACGCCCTGGCCGGCCGCGAACTCGCCGCGCTGGGCGCCCGAATCGTCGCGGACGAGCCGGGAGACGGTCTGAACGCCGCTCTGCGGCACGCCGCGACGGTTGTGCGGGTTTCCCGCCCCGAAAGCGCGGTGGCGGCCCTGAACGCCGATCTGCCGGCCCTGCGCCCCATGGAATTGGCCCGGGTCCTGGACGCGGCGGCGGAATTCCCGCGCGCTTTTCTCCCGGACGCCGCCGCAATCGGCACCACCTTGCTCACCGCGCGAGAGGGCCGTGAATTGCGCCCGGCATTCGGCACCGATTCCCGCGCCCGCCATCGCGCCTCCGGAGCGGCCGAACTCGCCCTGGACGCGGTGGATTCCGTACGGCAGGACGTGGACACCGGCGAGGACCTGCGGGCGGCGCTGGCCCTGGGCGTGGGACCGCGCACGGCGGCAGCGGCAGCGGGGCTGCTGATTCCGGGACGGCCAGGGGCAGTGGGCGGGCAGTAGGCTGCGGCCATGCAGGCGACCGCTTACACCTACGACGCCGGAACCCGTACCGGCAGTGTGCTGCTCGACGACGGCACCCCGGTGCCCTTCGACTCCGCCGCGTTCGACGCGGGCGGGCTGCGGCTGCTGCGGCCGGGACAGCGGGTGCGGATCGAGACCGAGGGTCCGAAGGACGGCCTCAGGGTCACACTGGTAACGCTGCAAACCTTCTGAACGCCCGCGAACGGGCCGTGAACACGCCGCGGGCCGGACTCCCAACGGGAGTCCGGCCCGGCGCGTGAGTGCCCTGCGTTCCGCTGACTAGCGGGTGGCGGTGGCCTTCTTGGCGGTGGTCTTGCGCGCCGTCGACTTCTTGGCGGGCGCCTTCTTGGCGGTCGCCTTCTTGGCCGGGGCCTTCTTGGCCGCAGCCTTCTTGGCGGTGCCGGTGGCCTTCTTGGCCGCCGTCTTCTTGGCCGTCGCCGTGGTCTTCTTGGCGGTCGCCTTCTTGGCCGTGGTCTTCTTGGCGGTGGCCGTCTTGGCCGCCGTCTTCTTCGCCACGGTCTTCTTCGCGGTGGCCGTCGCCCTCTTGGCGGTGGTCTTCTTGGCCGCGGCCTTCTTGACCGTCGCCGAAGCGGTGCCGCTCAGGCTGCCCTTGGGCGCCTTCTTGACGGCGACCTCGCCACCACGCGGGAGCTTCTTCGAGCCGCTCACCAGGTCCTTGAAACCCTGGCCCGCGCGGAAGCGCGGCACGGAGGTCTTCTTGACCCGAACCCGCTCGCCCGTCTGGGGGTTGCGGGCGTAACGGGCCGGACGGTCGACCTTCTCGAACGAACCGAAGCCGGTGACCGAGACCCGGTCCCCACTGACGACGGCACGGACGATGGCGTCCAGTACCGCGTCGACCGCCTCGGCGGCCTGCTGACGGCCACCGACCTTGTCGGCAATCGCTTCTACGAGCTGCGCCTTGTTCACGTCTTCCCCTTCGGAGACATTGCCGGAACGAAAGTGTTCAGGCTTTTCCGCACGTTAGGCAGATATATACCGCAAATCAAACACGAAACGGGCTAATCACCCGTGCGCCGCAACGAACTCGGCTGTCCTGGACTTGTTCAGCGTTCCTCTTCGGGGAATCGACCCGCGTCGAGGTCCGCCGTGAACCGGTCCAGTCGCCTTGTCGCGTCGGCGAGATCGTGCTTGGCCGCGGCCGTAATGACCAGCAGCTTCCGGGCCAGCGCCATCCGTACGCCCTCCGGGACTTGCAGTGCGCGCACCCTTGTGTGCGCTTCCTTGAGTTGGTCCGCGACTGCCGCATAGAGCTTGAGTTGGCCGTCGTGTTCCATGCACAGATTGTGCCATCTGGGGCGAGTTGTCGCCTGCGGGGGTCGCAACTGGTGCCTCGAACGGCGTGACGGAGCCGGGCGGCAGCCTTGGCTCAAAGGTGCGCCTACCCCATCAACACCCTGTCTAACATGGGAAGTTGGGAGAAGCGTTGGAGGCGCGCGGGGCCGTTCGAGTGCAGACATGGCTGTACCCCCAATCGTGGCGATCGGGGGTACAGAGGGTGTCGCGGTGGCCTGATCTCGACCTGGTGCGGGGGTTGGGGTCAGACCTGGACCGTCCGCGGCTTGTACGAGGGGCGCTTGGCCTCGTACGCGGAGATGTCGCCCTCGTTCTGGAGGGTGATGGAGATGTCGTCCAGGCCGTTCAGCAGCCGCCAGCGGGCGTTCTCGTCGAGCTCGAAGGCGGCGGTGATGCCTTCGGCGCGCACCTCGCGGGCCTCCAGGTCGACCGTGACCTCGGCCTGCGGGTCCTGCTCGGTGAGTTCCTGCAGCGCGTCCACGATCTTCTGCTCCAGAACGACCGTGAGCAGGCCGTTCTTCAGCGAGTTGCCGCGGAAGATGTCGGCGAACCGGGAGGAGATGACGGCCTTGAAGCCGTAGTTCTGCAGCGCCCACACGGCGTGCTCGCGGGAGGAGCCGGTGCCGAAGTCGGGGCCGGCGACCAGGACCGTCGCGCCCTTGCGCTCGGGCCGGTTGAGGATGAAGTTCTCGTCCTTGCGCCAGGCCTCGAAGAGCCCGTCCTCGAATCCGTCCCTGGTCACCTTCTTGAGCCAGTGGGCGGGGATGATCTGGTCGGTGTCCACGTTGCTGCGGCGCAGCGGGACGGCCCGGCCGGTGTGCGTGGTGAATGCTTCCATGACTCTCAGACTCCAGCGGGCACAGGGGCGTCGGACAGGTCGGCGGGCGAGGCCAGATGGCCCAGCACGGCGGTCGCGGCGGCGACCTGCGGCGAGACCAGGTGCGTACGGCCGCCCTTGCCCTGCCTGCCCTCGAAGTTGCGGTTGGAGGTGGACGCGGAGCGCTCACCGGGTGCCAACTGGTCCGGGTTCATGCCCAGACACATCGAGCAGCCCGCGTGCCGCCACTCGGCGCCGGCCTCCTTGAACACGACGTCCAGGCCCTCGGAAACGGCCTGCAGACCGACCCGCGCGGAGCCCGGGACGACCAGCATCCGTACGCCGTCGGCGACTTTGCGGCCCTCGACGATCGAGGCGGCGGCACGCAGGTCCTCGATACGGCCGTTGGTGCAAGAACCTACGAAGACGGTGTCCACCTTGATGTCGCGCAGCGGCTGACCGGCCTCCAACCCCATGTATTCCAGGGCCTTTTCGGCGGCGAAGCGCTCCGAAGCGTCTTCGTACGAAGCCGGGTCGGGGACGGTCGCCGAAAGCGGCGCGCCCTGACCGGGGTTGGTGCCCCAGGTGACGAACGGCGCCAGCGAGGGGCCGTCGATGACGACCTCGGCGTCGAATTCCGCGTCGTCGTCGGTCTTCAGGGTCTTCCAGTACGCGACGGCGGCGTCCCAGTCCTCGCCCTCGGGGGCGTGGGCGCGGCCCTTGATGTACTCGAAGGTGGTCTCGTCGGGGGCGATCATGCCCGCGCGGGCGCCGGCCTCGATCGACATGTTGCAGATGGTCATGCGGGCTTCCATCGAGAGCTTCTCGATGGCGGAGCCGCGGTATTCGAGGATGTAGCCCTGGCCGCCGCCGGTGCCGATCTTCGCGATGATGGCGAGGATCAGGTCCTTGGCGGTGACGCCGTCGGGCAGTTCGCCGTCGACCGTGATGGCCATGGTCTTCGGGCGGGCCAGCGGCAGCGTCTGGGTGGCCAGCACGTGCTCCACCTGGGAGGTGCCGATGCCGAACGCCAGCGCGCCGAAGGCGCCGTGGGTGGAGGTGTGGGAGTCACCGCACACGACCGTGGTACCGGGCTGGGTCAGACCCAGCTGCGGGCCTACGACGTGGACGACACCCTGCTCGACGTCGCCCAGGGAGTGCAGGCGCACGCCGAAGTCGGCGCAGTTCTTGCGCAGCGTCTCCAGCTGGGCCCGGGAGACCGGGTCCGCGATGGGCTTGTCGATGTCGAGGGTCGGGGTGTTGTGATCCTCGGTGGCGATGGTGAGGTCGAGGCGCCGCACGGGACGCCCGGCCTGGCGGAGACCGTCGAAGGCCTGCGGGCTGGTCACCTCGTGCAGCAGGTGCAGATCGATGAAGAGGAGGTCGGGCTCGCCCTGGGCGCGCCGGACGACATGGTCGTCCCAGACCTTCTCCGCGAGTGTCCTACCCATCGCTTTCCCTCCGGCCGGCAGAACAGCGCCGGCCCAACTAGAGATCTTGAGGAGACGGCGCTCGCACCCCTGGTTCACGGGCAGCCGCCGCCTGGCCCGTTTCGTACGCGGGCCGCTGTGCCTACAAGAGTTGCGCGTCTCACGAAAAAAGGAACTTGCGTTTCACAGAGTGAGACGCGAGTATCGTTTCATGGACAACAGTAGCGGCGTCGGCGTCCTGGACAAGGCAGCCCTTGTCCTGGGCGCTCTGGAGTCCGGTCCGGCCACCCTCGCGGGTCTGGTCGCGGCGACCGGGCTGGCACGACCCACGGCACACCGGCTGGCCGTGGCTTTGGAACACCACCGCATGGTGGCGCGCGACATGCAGGGCCGTTTCATTCTCGGACCCCGGCTCGCCGAGCTGGCCGCGGCGGCCGGCGAGGACCGCCTGCTCGCCACGGCGGGCCCGGTGCTCACGCATCTGCGGGACATCACGGGCGAGAGCGCGCAGCTCTATCGCCGCCAGGGCGACATGCGCATCTGCGTCGCCGCGGCGGAACGTCTGTCCGGTCTTCGGGACACGGTCCCGGTCGGTTCGACCCTCACCATGAAAGCCGGTTCGTCCGCGCAGATCCTGATGGCCTGGGAGGAGCCGGAGCGCCTGCACCGCGGCCTCCAGGGCGCCCGCTTCACGGCCACCGCCCTCTCGGGCGTACGGCGCCGGGGCTGGGCCCAGTCGATCGGCGAGCGGGAG
>NZ_JAWOAI010000388.1:0-9783 GCF_033194735.1 Streptomyces sp. W16 | reverse complement strand
GCGGCCGCACTCTCGACGGCGGGATCAGCGGCTTCGCGATCTCCCACAGACCATCCGGAACAATCCAACTCCACGTACCCCGCCCCATGACCAGTCCAACGAATGATCACCATGTAGGACACGGTCTAAGACCGTGTCCTACATGGTCAGTTTGAGGAACCGTTTGTAGCAGCAGAGGGCGGATGCCAGCCCGAGAAAGGCCAGGTAGTTGCCTGGTTTCCGTTCGTAGCGGTGGTTGAGGCGGCGGTAACCGGTCAGCCAGGACATGGTGCGCTCGATGACCCACCTGCGCCGGCCGAGTCGTTCGCTGGAGTCAATGCCCTTGCGGGCGATCCGGACGCCGATGCGCTTGCCCCATAACCATCGGCGCAGGTGAGGCACGTCGTACGCCTTGTCAGCGTGCAGGCGTTGAGGCTTGGAATCGGCCGCGTGGGATTCGTGTCCCATGTGGAAATGGGACAGCATCGGCTTCAGGGCCTGGCTGTCGTGAGTGTTGGCCGCAGAGAGCCCGACGCGCAGGGGCAGTCCGTTCGCGTCCGGCAGGACGTGCATCTTGGAACCGGACTTACCCCGGTCCACGGGGCTCGGACCTGTGTGTTCGCCCCCTTTTTAGCGCGGACATGAGCTGAGTCGAGGACTGCACGGGACAGGTCGATCAGGTCCTGCTCGTCCAGGAGTTGGAGAACTCTCTGGTGCAGTCGGCCCCAGACCCCGGCGCGGGACCAGATGGCGAAGCGGCGGTGCACGGTCGACTTCGATGCTCCGAAGCACGGTGGCAGCGCCCGCCATGCGCAGCCGCTGACCAGGACGTAGACGATCGCGGCGAAGACCGCCTCGTCATCGATGTTCGCCACCCCGCCGCCCTGCGGACGCACTCGGGACGGCGGCAGCAACGGCCTTGCCAACTCCCACAAGCCGTCCGGAACGATCCATCCCCACCGTCCACTCCCCATGCCCAGCACAACCACCAACTGACCATGTAGGACACGGTCTTAGAGCAGCGTGGCGCGGGCGTAACTGAGGTGCCCCCGGTGGCCATTGGGAATTGTGAGAACCAAAGACCTCCTACCCATTCACATGGTCACGAGGTGCTACAACGCCCTTTCTGTTGCTTCGGCTCCCCCGTACGAGCGCGGCCAACTGTCTCGATCGCGTCGCGCCGATGCGCAGTTCCTTTCGCAACGTCTCGGCCGAAACGGGTCGTTGATGCAGTTCCCGGTGTCGGGCATCGACCATGCGAGCCTGTGGCAGCAACGGATCGTCGTCCTCCTGCAGCTGCTCGCCCTTCGTGTGGCCGTCTCCCTCTCCCGTTTGGCCCGTCGTCACATCCAGCCGGTCGACCGGGCGATGTACCAGGAGTTCCACCGACAGCAACAAGGCGACGGGAGGCCATCCGGCGACAAGGACCGGCTTCCACTCTAGAGCCGGCGCCGCCGCGATATTCGCCGCCAGCGACACCGCGATCCCCAATAGGAAAGCCACCCACACCGCGCCTTTCGCCCGGCGCGCGTGCGGCGCCGTGGGCTTCAGCAGGGCGACCGTCGCCAGGAGCAGGAGCCCGTCCACCGACAACGGCCACAACGAAGCGCTGACCATATCGGCCCCGCCCTGCAGCGCGAACTCCCGCTGATGAACGTACGAGGCATAGGCCGCGACTCCGGCCACGACGAGAGCACACAGAGGCCGGATCCACACGTCCAGGTCGAAGCCCCGGCTCCCGGCAACCCTCTCCTGAGGCTCGACATCAGCACTCATCGAGCCCACCATCCGGCGCCCCGCCCCAGTGCACAACGCGTGCACACTTCCACGGGAACTCCCGGGAACTCCCAGGTAGAAGCGGGAAGTGCCCCGACACGACAAAGGGCTCCGACCGACCCATAAGGCCAGGTCAGAGCCCTGTTGACAGACGAGTCGGGCTGTACGCCGGGTTCTGTTTCCGGGAGGACCTCACGATCCCCCCGGCGACGGCCATCCATCTAGGACCGGTGTTGCCACCGGCCTCGTGCGGTCTACCCGCGGACTCGGGCGGGCAGCCCTCGAACGTCCGCGCAGAGCCACGCTTCTTTCGAAGCGGCGGCTCCTTTTGACCTTGCTCCGGGTGGGGTTTACCTAGCTGCCCAGGTCACCCTGGGCACTGGTGGTCTCTTACACCACCGTTTCACCCTTACCGGAGATCGGAATCTCCGGCGGTCTGTTTTCTGTGGCACTGTCCCGCGGGTCACCCCGGGTGGCCGTTAGCCATCACCCTGCCCTGTGGAGCCCGGACGTTCCTCGGGAAGTTCCCGCTAGGGGCACTCCACGCGGCCGTCCGCCCGGCTCGTCTGCCGTGTCGACCATGCTACCGGGCGGGCACCGCCCTTCGGACCGCTGCCCTTCGAACCGTCGCCCTTCGGACCGCTCGCCGCCGTCGCCAGGACCGAGCCCGCCAGGATCAGCGTGAAGGCCACCCCGATGCCGACCGTCAGGTCCTCGCCCAGGAACAGCGCACCCGCCGCCACCGCCACCGCCGGGTTGACGTACGTGATCACCGTGGAGCGGGTCGGGCCGACCTCCTTGATCAGTTCCAGGAAGGCCACGAACGCCACCGCCGTGCAGATCACCCCCAGACCGGCGAGGGAGGCCAGGACTTGGGAGGAAGGGACCGAAGTCGGCCAGGTCACCGCCGCCGCCGGGGCGTACACCAGCGCCGCCAGCGCCAGGCACGGGGCCGTCAGCTGGAGGGTCGGGACGTCCTTCAAATGACGCGCGGCTATCAGGGGGGCCGTCGCATAGCCGACCACCGTCAGCAGCACCTCCGCCAGGGAGCGCGCGTCGCCGCCCGTCAGGTGCGGGACCGTGAGGACTGTGACCCCGGACAGGCCCAGGGCGAGGCCGGCCACCCGTCGCGCCCCCAGCCGTTCCGCGTCGCCGAAGAAGCGCGCCGCGACCACGCCGACGATCGGTACGCCCGCGATCAGCAGCCCTGCCGTCGAGCTCGACAGATGGCGCTCTGCGTCCGTCAGCGTGAACCACGGGACGATGATCTCTATGCACGCGAAGGCCAGCATCGGGCGCCAGTGCGTCCGGACCGTGCGGGTCAGGCCGCCTTGTCGTAGGGCGAAGGGCAGGAGGAGAACGGCGCCCAGGGCGCAGCGTGTGAAGACGACCACGGACGGGGACAGCGGGGCGTCCACCGCCACCTTGATCATCAGGTAGGGGATGCCCCACACCACTCCCATCAGGGAGAACAGGAACCAGCCGCGTGCAGTCATACGGCGAGGATGCGCCGCCACCTCATCGGGCGTCTTGAACGCTGTTGCGGTACGCCGCCGGGGTCACCCCGAGCACCCGCCGGAACCAGCGGGTCAGATGCGCCTGGTCCGCGAAGCCCACCTGCACCGCGACCTCGGCGGGCCGCCCGCCCGCCTCCAGCAGACCGCGCGCCCGGGTGACCCGGTGCTGGGCGAGCCAGGCGTACGGCGGTATGCCCATCGTCGTACGGAAGGCGCGGAGGAGTTGGTAGCGGGAGAGGTCGAAGTCCGCCGCCAGGGCCGAGAGTGACGGTGGGGTCAGCAGTTCGTCCGCCAGGCGGTCCCTCACCGCGTGGGCCACCCAGGCCGCGCCCGGGATCTCGTCCTGCATGGGGCGGGACGTCGAGTGGCGGCGGGCCAGGGCCGTGAGCAGCCACGGGAGACGGGACTCCACCTCCAACGGGTCGGGGCAGAGGCTGAGTTCGGTGTGTGCCAGGCGGAACGCCAGCGCGAGTTCGGCGTCGTCGAGGAGGGGTTCGCGGAAGTGCGGGAGGCTGCCGTCGAGGATGCCGTCCGTCAGCAGTGCCGGGTCCGCGTAGAGGGCTCGGTAGGCGTAGCCGTCGGTGGCGTTGGCCGGGCCGCCGGTGTGCATTTCGTCGGGGGCGAGTACGACGATGGAGCCGGGGGTCGCGCGGATGTGGCCGCCGCGGTAGGCGATGAGTTCGGAGCCGTCGACGCAGACGCCGATCGTGAACTCCTCGTGCGCGTGCGGGGCGTAGACGTGCCGGTCGAAGCGGGCGGTCAGCAGGTCGAGCGGTGGGCCGCAGCGGCCCAGTCTCGCCCTCGTCCACAGGGCCTGTTCACGTGCGCTCACCGGCCGCACCCCCTTTCCTCCACAGGGTGCAACGCTCCGGGGCCCCGTGTCATGCCGGGGTGAGCGCCCGCTCCAGGATGTCGAAGGCCGCGGTCATCCGGGCCTGGTGGTCCTCGGTCGGCCCTTCCCCGCGTTCGCCTGCGAGCAGGCGGCGCGCGGTGGTGACGTACACCGATCGGTATGCGGCGACGATCAGGGCCGCGGCCAGGGCGGGGTCGGGGGTGTCCGGGGCGGTCTCGGCGAGGGCGTCGGACAGGGCGTTCTCGATCTCCTCCAGGCCTTCGCGGGCCCGGGCGCGCAGGGCCGGGGAGTCGATCACGACCTGCCAGAAGTCCGGGAAGCTGTCGTTGGGGCCGGCCAACGGGTGGTGCTGGTCGCGGAGTTCGAGCGAGAGGCGGCGCAGCGCGGCGAGCGGGGTCTCGCCGGGGGCACGGTGGCGTACCGCCCCGCTGAGCACCTCGACCGCCTCCGGGATGCGGTCGAGGAACAGGTCCTCCTTGCGCGGGAAGTAGTTGAAGACGGTCATCGTCGACACCTCGGCGGCGCGTGCGACCTCCGCCACCGACACCCCGTCGAAGCCGCGCGCCTTGAACAGGCCCGTGGCGACGTTCGAGATCCGCTGCCGGGTCGCCCGCTTCTTGCGCTCTCTCAGGGAGAGCTCGCCCTCACCATCACCCATGGAAACAGTGTAGCGAACATAATTTTTTAGTGACTACACTCAAACCATGAGCGCTGATGCGAACACCGAAACGAACCACGAACCGGACTACGACGTCGTCGTCTCCGGAGCCGGTCCCGTAGGCCTGCTCCTGGCCGCCGAGCTGACCCTCGGCGGAGCGCGGGTGCTGGTCGTCGAGCGGCTGACCGACGTGGACGAGACGATCAAGGCGGGCGGCCTCAACTCCACGACCACCGTGGCCCTTTACCGGCGAGGACTGCTGCCCGCGCTGACCGAGCTGCACGAGGAGGCGATGAGCCGCTTCAAGGAGTTCAAGCGGGCGCACGGCGGCGACAATAATCCCGTTCCGCCGCCGAAGTTCGCCGGACACTTCTCCGGGATCATGCTGCGGGCCGATCTGCTCGACGAGTCGGACCCGGCCTTCGCGGGCCTCGGCCCGGTCGACCGCGTCGGACTCGTCCCGCAGGCCCCGCTGGAGCGGCTGCTCGGCCGGCATGCCGAGGGACTCGGCGTCGAGGTGCGCAGGCAGGTCGAGTTGACCGGCTTCGACACCGACGAGGAAGGAGTGACGGTCCGCCTCGCCCCGACGGACGGCTCCGCACCGTACGCCGTCCGGGCCGGCTGGCTGGTCGGCTGCGACGGTGGCCGCAGCCTCGTGCGCAAGCTCACCGGGATCGAGTTCCCGGGCACCGCACCGGAGATCACCGGCTACCAGGCCATCGCCGACATGACCGGCACCGAGCCGCTGCGCGGCGGCTGGAACACCACCGATGTGGGCACGTACGCCTTCGGTCCGCTGCCGGGACGGATACTCACCGTCGAGTTCGACGGACCGCCCGCCGATCGCCAATCCCCCGTCACCGCCGAGGAGTTGCAGGCCAGTGTGCGCCGGGTGACCGGCGTCGACGTCACCGTGCACAAGGTCCACTCCTCGACCCGGTTCACCGACAACTGCCGTCAGGCGGACACCTATCACGCGGGCCGGGTGCTGCTCGCGGGCGACGCGGCGCATGTGCACTCGCCGTTCGGCGGACAGGGGCTCAACCTCGGTGTCGGGGACGCGATGAACCTCGGCTGGAAGCTCGCCCTGGTGGTGCGCGGCCGGGCACCGGTGGAACTGCTCGACTCGTACACGGTGGAGCGGCATCCGATCGGCGCCTGGGTGCTCGACTGGACGCGCGCCCAGATCGCGGTGATGCGCCCCGAGCCGCACTCCCGGGCCCTGCGCGAGGTGGTCACCGACCTCGCGGGGACGGTCGACGGCACGACGTATCTCGTCAAGCGGATCTCCGGCGTCTGGCAGCACTACGACCTCCCCGGCGACCACCCGCTGACCGGCCGCAGCGCCCCCGACCTCGAACTCGCCGACGGCACCCGCCTCGCCGACCACCTCCACAACGGCCGCGCCCTCCTCCTCGACCTCGCCGACGACCCGAAACTCCGGGCCCGCGCGGACGGCTACGAGGGTGTGGTGGACGTCCTCACCGCCGCCTGTCCCGGGCGGCCGGAACTTGGCGCCGTGCTGGTGCGCCCGGACGGGATCACGGCATGGGCGGCGGACACGGACGGCGCCGAGGACGATCCCTCGGACGCGCTGCGGCTGTGGTTCGGCGCGCCCCTCGGTGCTTGACCCTGCCGTAACGTCAGCGTTTCTACTGGTCCCATGCGGATCGGAGAACTCGCCGAGACCGTCGGCGTCACCACGCGGACCGTCCGGCACTACCACCACCTGGGCCTGCTGCCGGAACCGGAGCGGCGCTCCAACGGCTATCGCGACTACGGCCTGCGCCACGCCGTCGTCCTCGCCCGGATCCGGCGGCTCACCGAGCTGGGTCTGGGGCTGACCGAGGTACGGGACGTGCTCGCGGACGACGCGGGCCGGGACCTCGTCGAGGTGCTCACCGAACTCGACGAGGACCTGGCCCGGCAGGAGTCGGCGATCCGGGAGCGGCGGGCCCGGCTGCGCGCCCTGCTGGACTCGGGAGAACTGCCCGCCGAAGGGCCCGTCTCTCCCGAACTGACGGCGGTGTTCAGCGAGTTGACCCGCACCTCGACGCTCCCTGCCGACTCGCCCATGGCCGCCAAGGACCGCGAGATGCTCGCCCTGCTCGACACCGTGTCGACCCCGGCCGAACGGGCGCGGATCATGGATCTGGTGGGCAGCGCCGTCGCGACACCGGAGGCGGTCGCACGGGCGCACGAGGCGTACGCCCTGCTCGACGCGCTCGCCGACACCGACCACCCCGTCGACCCCGCCGACCCGCGCGTGGACGAGGCGGCCCGGGCCCTCGCGGCCTGCGTTCCCGCCACACTGCTCCCCGAGGGGAGCCCGGTCGACCAGGACAGCGGCTTCCTGCGCGCCTTCTACGCGGACTTCGCACCGGCCCAGGCGGAAGCGATCCGCCGCATGCTGCGCCTCGTCACCCGGGGACGGGCATGAGAACCGTGTCCGTGCTCCTGCGGCACGAGCTGCGACTGCTGGTGAGTCTCTGGCTGTGGATCACCCGGCGGGCCCAACGGGCGGACGGCGAGCGGGCGTTCGGGTACGGGCGGGGGCAGGGGGCGGTCATGGCCGCGCTCGTGTTCGTGTGCGCGATCGAGACGCTCACCATGTCCGTACTGCTGCGGGACTGGCCGGCGGTGCACGGCATCGTGCTCGCCCTGGACGTCTACACGATCGTGTTCGTCGTCGGCATGCATGCGGCCTTCGCGGTACGCCCGCACCTCCTGGCGACGGACTCGCTCCGGGTCCGCCGGGGCGTCCATGTCGACCTGCGCATACCGCTGGACCAAGTCGCCTCCGTACGACGGGAGTTGCGCATGACCCATGAGCGGACCGACGGCGAACTGAACCTCCCCGTCGGCTCGCAG
This sequence comes from Streptomyces sp. W16, assembly GCF_033194735.1. Classification (NCBI taxonomy): domain Bacteria; kingdom Bacillati; phylum Actinomycetota; class Actinomycetes; order Kitasatosporales; family Streptomycetaceae; genus Streptomyces; species Streptomyces sp. W16. Next base: position 2,129 of record NZ_JAWOAI010000388.1, on the reverse strand, counting down.
ACCACCGTCACGCTCGAACTCACCGAGCCCGTAACCCACTTCACCGCCCTCGGACGCCAACGGCAGGTGGGCACCGTCCGCTTCCACGCCGACGACGCCGACACCCTCGTAACGGCGGTCAAGCAGGCGCGAACCGCACCTTCGACGTCCCCGGGTCCGCCTGCGTGAGCCGCACCCGCAGCCGCTCCCCCAGCGGCAGCGGAGTCGTGCCGCCCTCGATGCGGGCGACGACGGCCGGGGTGTCCAACTGCACCTTTCCCACGGTGGGTTGACGCTCCTCCACCTCGACGACACAACCGTCGAAGAGGTCACCGACACGGTCCTTCAACAGCGCGGCCTCGACGATGTCGACGCACTCGCGCTCGACGGTGCCCGCGAGGCGGCTGCCGTCCGCCATCTCCTTGGGCAGGGCGTCGAGGCCGGCCAGGACCCAGGCGGGCGGGGACGCGGGCGAGAGACAGATCTCGGCGGCGTAGCGGTCTACGAGGCGTCGTAGCGGGGCCGTGCAGTGGGTGTAGGGGGCGGCGACGGCCGCGTGGGTGGTGATGGGCGGGAGGTCGCCGTCGCGGAAGACCGTGTAGCCCGCGCCGCGCAGCAGGGTCGTGCACTCCTGGAGGAAGGCCGCGTGGTGCGGGAGGTGCGGGTCGAGGGAGCGGATGAGCTGGGCGTACGACACGTGGTGCGGCCAGTCGATGTGCAGGGCGCGCGCGGTGCGGTGCAGGCGGCCGACCGCGCCGTCGGGGGCGGCGGGCAGGGTGCGCAGGACGCCCGTGCCGTGCGCGAGCATCAGGTCGGCGGCGGCCATGCCGGTGAGCAGGGAGATCTGGGCGTTCCAGCCGTCGGCGGGGAGCGGGGCGCGGTAGGCGAGTTCGTAGGTGTGGTCGCGCTCGACGATCTCCTGCTCGGGCACGTTGAGGGAGATGCCGCCGCGCTCGACCTCCAGGCGTTCGCGGGCCTCGCCGATGTCCTTGAGCAGCGCGACCGGTTCCTCGGCGGTGCCCGTGTCGATCCGTTGCTGCACGGTCGCGTAGTCGAGCTTGGCCCGGCTGCGGACGAGCGCCCGGCGGACGTCCACGGCGACCGTACGGCCGTCCGCGTCCAGGTCGATCGTCCACAGCACCGCCGGCCGGGTCACGTCCGGCAGCAGACTCGCGGCGCCCTCGCTCAGCAGGGGCGGGTGCAGCGGGGTCTTCTCGTCGGGGAAGTAGAGGGTGGTCACGCGGCGGTGGGCCTCCGCGTCGAGCGCTCCGCCGGGGACCACGAAGGCGGCGACGTCGGCGATGGCGTACCGGACGCGGAAACCGGTCCCCCTGCGGGACAGGTGCATCGCCTGGTCGAGGTCCATGGAGGTGGGCGGGTCGACGGTGAAGAAGGGGATGTCGGTCGCGTCCTCGGCGGCGGGCACGGGAGCCTTCGCCGCCCTCCCCCATTCTCGGCTCCGCTCGAACGGGGGGACCCCCATCGCCTCCGCCAGCACCTCCGGCGGGAAGCTCTCGGGTACACCGAGTTCGGTGCGGAGCGCGGTGAGGGCGGCGCGGAGCGGGGCTTCGGGGGTGCCGGTCATCCGGATGCGGCGGCGGGGCATGACACGAGCGTAGGCACAATCCGCCCGGCCGCACCCTTTACGCTGGCGCAGCACCCACCGTAAGGAGAAACCCACCGTGCTCGTCCTGCTGCCGCCCTCCGAAGGCAAGGCCTCCTCCGGCCGCGGTGCCCCGCTCAAGCCGGAATCGCTGTCGCTGCCCGGACTCGCCGACGCCCGCGCGGCCGTACTCGACGAACTCGTCGACCTGTGCGCGGCCGACGAGGACAAGGCACGCGAGGTGCTCGGGCTGAGCGAGGGGCTGCGCGGCGAGATCGCGAAGAACGTCGACCTCCGGACCGCCGGTGCGCGGCCCGCCGGGGAGATCTACACCGGTGTCCTCTACGACGCCCTCGACCTGGCTTCGCTGCCCACAGCCGCGAAGAAGCGGGCCGCGCGCTCCCTGCTCGTGTTCTCCGGCTTGTGGGGCGCGGTGCGGGTGACGGACCGGATCCCGTCGTACCGCTGCTCGATGGGGGTACGGCTGCCCGGGCTCGGGGCGCTGGGCGCGCACTGGCGGGCGCCGATGGCTGCCGCGCTGCCCGAG
>NZ_JAWOAI010000387.1:0-9789 GCF_033194735.1 Streptomyces sp. W16 | reverse complement strand
GCCGCCGGCGGCCACCAGTCCGGGGGTCCCCCGGACCAGCGCGGCGATCAACTCCGCGTCCCCGAACGGGCGGTAGCCCGGTCCGGCCGCCGCCAGGACCTCGTCCCGTACGAGCACGAGCGCGTCGTCCGCCTCCCCGTCGACCGCGATCCGGTCCCGCCCGGACAGGCCGGGGCTGACCACGGCGGTCGCCGAGCCGTGGTGGAAGACACGTACGCCGGGGCCGAGGCGGCCGTCGGCGCGGAGTTGCGCGGCCCAGACCAGATGACCGGGGCCGTCGACCTCTGCCACGTGCCCCCCTCTCCCAAAAAGTGTGACACCTTCCGAGAAACCGACACACTTTTCTCAGACACCCACCCTCCCCCTCCCCAAGCCCGTCAGCCTCGGCCGCGTGGCCCGGTTCCGGGGCCGGTCACGCCGCCCACCGTGAACCCGATCACCGAGCCGCCGCCCTCCCGTCGTAGCGCGAAAGGTGCTCCGGCGTGTGCGAGGGCCACCTCGCGGACGATGGAGAGGCCCAGGCCCGAGCCGGGGAGGGAGCGGGCGTCGGCCGCGCGGTAGAAGCGGTCGAAGATGCGGAAGAGGTCGGTTTCGGAGACTCCGGGGCCCCGATCGAGGACTTCGACGCGGACCGTGCCGGGGCGGGCGGGGCCGGAGACCGCGATCTCGATCGGGGTCCGGCCCGCGCGGTCGAACTTGGCCGCGTTCTCGACCAGGTTGGAGATCGCGCGCTGGAGCATGCCGGGGCGGCCGTCGGTCGTCGTGTCGCCGCTCGCACGGACGGTGATGTCGCGGCCGGTGCGGCGGCGGGCCAGGACCGCCACGTCCTCCGCGATGTCGGCGAGGTCCACCTGCTGAGGCGGTTCGGTGTCGGACTGGCCGGCCGCCAGGTCCACCAACTCGTTGACCAGGTCGGTGAGTTCGCGGGCCTCCTGCGAGAGGTCCGCGACCAGTTCCTCGCGGGTGCCGGGCGGCAGTTCGTCCATGCGGCGGAGCAGCGAGATGTTCGTGCGCAACGACGTCAGTGGAGTGCGGAGTTCGTGGCCCGCGTCCTGGATCAGGCGGCGCTGGTCCTCCTCCGACTGCGCGAGCCGGCCGAGCATCCGGTCGAAGGCGCGGCCGAGCCGACCCACCTCGTCGTAGCCGGTGACAGGGACCTGCACGCCGAGGCGGCGGGTGCGGGCCACGTCCTCGGCGGCGGCGGTGAGGATGATCAGGCGCCGGGTGATACGCCGGGCCAGCCACCAGCCGCACAGCCCGGCCAGCACCACGACCGCCGCCATCAGCACGAACGTCCGCTGCTGCAGGGCCCGCAGCAGGTCCTCGGTGTCGCTGAACTCCTGCGCCACCTGCACCGCACCCTGCCCACGGCCGAGCGAGACGGTCGCGATGCGGTACACGTCCTCGGCGACGGCCACGTCCTTGTGCTCGACGGTCTTCCCGGCCACCTTCTCGCCCGCGACCGCCCGGTCGTCACCGGTGACGGGCAGCGCCGGGCTGCCGCTGTCGAGGACGGTGCCGTCCCGCCCGAGGACCTGCACATCCGTACGGGCCGGCCGCACGATGTCGTGGCCGGGCGCGGAGGAGGAGAAGTCGTCGGGCGTCATCTGGTGCGTCCGCACCTCGTCCTGCAGATCCTGTACGACCTGATCGAACACGGACTCCTGGTCGACGCGGACCAGCCGGGCCGCCGCGCCGTAGGAGAGCACACCGACGAGGAGGGTGACGGCCGCGGTCACCGCCGCGAAGGACAGCACGAACGTGGTGCGGAGCGAGACCAGTCGGGGCCGCCGGGCGACCACCAGCCGCCGCAGGCGGCCCACTCAGTCCTCCCGCAGCACGTAACCCACGCCACGCACCGTGTGGATCAGCTGCGGTGCGCCGGGCTCGTCGAGCTTGCGGCGCAGATAGCCGACGTAGACGGCGAGGTTTTTGGAGCCGGGGCCGAAGTCGTAGCCCCAGATGCGGTCGTAGATGGTGGAGTGGTCCAGGACGATGCCCGCGTTGCGGACCAGCAGTTCGAGGAGTTCGAACTCGGTCCGGGTCAGCTCCAGTTCGCGGTCCCCGCGCCAGACGCGGCGGGCCTGGAGGTCCATGCGCAGGCCTGCCGCCGAGATCTGCTTGTCGGAGGCGGAGAACACCGACTGCTGGGCCTGCGGCTCGCCCCTCAGCGCGTCGGCGGAGATGCCGGACGGGCCGGGGACGCCGTTCGCCGGGACGGGGCTGGTGCGGCGGAGCAGGGCGCGCAACCTCGCGAAGACCTCCTCGACGTCGAAGGGCTTCACCACGTAGTCGTCGGCGCCCGCGTCCAGGCCCGCGATACGGTCGGCGGTCTCCACGAGAGCGGTGAGCATGAGGATCGGGGTGCGGTCGCCCTCGGCGCGCAGCACCCGGCAGACCTGGAGGCCGTCGATGCCGGGCATCATCACGTCGAGAAGCAGCACGTCCGGTGGGGTGCGGTGGGCCTGCGCGAGCGCCTCGACACCGTCGGCGACCGCGGTCACCTGGTAGCCCTCCAGGGTCAGGGCCCGCTCCAGGGCATGACGGATGGCGCGGTCGTCTTCGGCGAGCAGCACAGTCTGGGGCACGTCTCCCAGTGTGCCAAGGCCTCCGGCGGTGGGGCGGTGGGGGCGGGTCTACGATCACCCTTTTTACCTGGCTCTCACCGTGGTGGACGCAACCCGGGCCGAGCTCCTACCGTCTTCTCACGGTCGGCTGGGCCACCGTCCCTGGGGGCTGCGCCCCCAGACCCCCATCGGCTGAAGGGGCCTCGTCCTCAAACGCCGGACGGGCTGGATGATGCCGGCCGACGTTTGGAGGTGCGTCCGAAGCTCACGCGCCCGAAGAGACCGACAGTGCCGCCAGCTGCTCCGCGAACGGTATGACCTTCGGCTGCTTCGCCGGGCGTGCTGTCGACAGGCCCCTCATCAACGCCCCCAGTTCCCCCGCCGCCCGCTCGATCCGTTCCGGCAGGCCCTCCGCGCCCCAGTCCTCGGAGGCGGCGTAGACCCCGGTCGGGACGACGACGGCCCGCAGGTAGGCGAAGAGCGGGCGGAGCGCGTGTTCCAGTACCAGCGAGTGCCGCGCGCTGCCGCCGGTCGCCGCGATCAGCACCGGCTTTCCGGCCAGCGCGTCCTTGTCCAGGACGTCGAAGAACGACTTGAACAGTCCGCTGTACGACGCCGAGAACACCGGGGTGACGGCGATCAGCCCGTCCGCCTCCGTCACCGCGTCCAGCGCGGCGGCGAGGGAGCGCCCGGGGAAGCCGTTGGTGAAGTTGTGCGCTATCTCTACGGCGAGGTCGCGCAGCTCCACCACCTGTATGTCGACGGGGGTCCCCCGGTCCACCGCCGCCGCCAGCCGGTCGGCCAGCAACCTCGTGGACGAGGGCACACTCAGCCCCGCCGAGACGACTACGAGCTTCATGCGACGGTCACCCCTTCCGAAGCCTTTTCCGATGCAGCCGCGCGCAGCGACTCGTGCGTCGGCGCCTCCGGCACGTCCGCCGGGCGGTTCACCGCGAACTCCTTGCGCAGTACCGGTACGACCTCCTCGCCCAGCAGGTCGAGCTGCTCCAGGACGGTCTTGAGCGGCAGCCCGGCGTGGTCGAGCAGGAACAGCTGGCGCTGGTAGTCACCGGCGTAGTCCCGGAACGCGAGGGTCTTCTCGATGACCTCCTGCGGGGAGCCGACGGTCAGCGGGGTCTGGTCGGTGAAGTCCTCCAGGGAGGGCCCGTGGCCGTAGACCGGCGCGTTGTCGAAGTACGGGCGGAACTCGCGCACCGCGTCCTGCGAGTTGCGCCGCATGAAGACCTGGCCGCCGAGGCCGACGATCGCCTGTTCCGGCGTGCCGTGGCCGTAGTGCGCGTACCGCTCCCGGTACAGCTCGACCATCCGCTTGGTGTGGTCGGCCGGCCAGAAGATGTTGTTGTGGAAGAAGCCGTCGCCGTAGAAGGCGGCCTGCTCGGCGATCTCGGGCGAGCGGATCGAGCCGTGCCAGACGAACGGCGGTACGTCGTCGAGCGGGCGCGGCGTGGACGTGAAGCCCTGGAGCGGGGAGCGGAACTTGCCCTCCCAGTTCACGACGTCCTCGCGCCACAGGCGGCGCAGCAGGGCGTAGTTCTCGATGGCGAGGTTGATGCCCTGGCGGATGTCCTGGCCGAACCACGGATACACCGGGCCGGTGTTGCCACGGCCCATCATCACGTCGACCCGGCCGTCGGCCAGGTGCTGGAGCATCGCGAAGTCCTCGGCGATCTTCACCGGGTCGTTGGTGGTGATGAGGGTGGTGGAGGTGGAGAGGATCAGCTTCTCGGTCCGCGCCGCGATGTAGCCGAGCATCGTGGTGGGTGACGAGGGCACGAACGGCGGGTTGTGGTGCTCGCCGGTCGCGAAGACGTCGAGCCCGACCTCCTCGGCCTTCAGCGCGATGGCGACCATGGCCTTGATGCGCTCACGCTCGGGCGGCGTCCGTCCGGTGGTCGGGTCCGGTGTGACGTCGCCGACGCTGAAGATCCCGAACTGCATGGTCGTTCACCCTCCAGGTTGTTGATTATTCAACTATACCCTCCAACGGCCACCCCGCATCACATATTCCACCCATCCCCAAAGCCGTCCACCGCCCACTGTCAGTGGCCGGTCCTACGATCCGTACATGGCCGCCCCGCACCGCGACACCCGAGGAATCGTCGACCCCGCCGAACTCCTCACCCGCGTGCACTTCCGCCGCCCCGAACCGGCCCCGCCCCTGCGCCCGTACATCGAGCACTACTGGCTGATCGACTGGGACCTCACGGAGCCCTACGTCTCCCACGTCGTCCCGCACCCGGCCGTGCACATCGTCTTCCAGCGGCTTGCCGGCGAGGACGCCTTCGTCGAGATCGCGGGCATCCCGCACGGCCTGTTCGCCCAGAAACTGGAGGGGCGGGGGCGGGTCTGCGGAATCAAGTTCCGGCCCGGCGCCTTCCGGACCGTCGCCCCGGACCGCCCGGTGTCGGAGTGGACGGGCGCGCGGGTACGGCAGCCCGAGGTGTTCCCGGACATCGACCCAGCCGTCGTCCTCGACCCGGCCGACGAGAGCGACCGCGTCGCCGCGCTCGACGCCTTCCTGCTGGCCCTCGACCCGCGCCCGGACCCACAGGCCGAACTGGCCACCACCCTCGTCGACCGCATCCGCACCGACCGCACGATCCGCCGCGTGACCGACTTCGCCCACACCGAGGGCCTGTCCGTACGACTGCTGCAGCGCCTCTTCGCCGCCTACGTCGGCGTGGGCCCCAAGTGGGTCATCCTGCGCTACCGCATCCACGAGGCCCTGGAGCGCGCGGGCGCCGAGGAGCCCGTCGACTGGGCCGGCCTCGCCGCCGACCTGGGCTATGCCGACCAGGCCCACCTGGTCCGGGACTTCACGACCACGGTCGGGGTGTCACCGACGGCCTACGCACAGGGCGCCCACTGACCACCGCACCTCACTAATCCTGTTGACCGGGCGGAGCGCACCGATGGATATTCATCTGCGTGACACAGATACTGCATGACGCAAACAAGACCGACAATGATCCTCTCCTCCCCGCCCGCACCCGCTGGGCGATCCTCGCCGTCGTCCTCGCCGCCGACGTCCTGGACCTCCTCGACTCGACGATCACCAACATCGCCGCCCCCACCATCACCCGGGACCTGGGCGGCGGCCCCGGCCTCGTCCAGTGGCTCGGCGCCTCCTACGCCCTCGCCCTCGGCGTGCTCCTCGTCCCCGGCGGACGGCTCGGCGACCGGTACGGCCGGCGCCGGCTCTTCCTCGTCGGGCTCGCCGGGTTCGTCGCCGCCTCCCTGGCCTGCGGGCTCGCCCCCGGCCCCGCCTTTCTGGTGGTCGCCCGGCTGGTGCAGGGCGCCTTCGGGGCGCTCGTCATCCCGCAGGGCTTCGGCATCCTCGGCGCGAACTGGCCGCGCGACCAGATCGGCAAGGCGTTCAGCCTGTTCGGGCCGGTGATGGGGCTGTCGGCAGTGGGCGGGCCGATCCTCGCCGGGTTCCTCGTCGACGCCGATCTCGGCGGCCTCGGCTGGCGGTCCATGTTCCTCGTCAACCTCCTCCTCGGCGGCGCCGCCCTGCTCGCCGCCCTACGACTCCTCCCCCGCGACCCCGGCGACGGCACCGCCCCCGTCGACGGCCCGGGCTCGGCACTGATCGCGGGCGCCATGCTCGGTCTGCTCGGCGGGCTCATCGACGGCTCGCAGCACGGCTGGACGGGACGCGCCCTCGCCCTCCTGCTGCTCGGCCTCGCCCTGTTCGCCGGGTTCTGCCACCGCCAGCGCACCGCGCCCGAACCGCTCATCAGACCCTCGCTCCTCCACAACCGGGGCTTCACCGCCGGCCTGCTCCTCGGAGTCGTCGTCTTCGCCGCGGTCGCCGGACTCCTCTACGTCGTCTCCCTCTACTTCCAACAGGGGCTCGGCCGCTCCCCCGCGGGCACCGCGCTGGGCCTGATCCCCCTCTCCGCCGGAATCGTCGTCGCGTCGATCGCCTGCTACCGGCTCATCCACCGCTTCGGCCGCCGGCTCGCCGCCACGGGACTCCTGATCATCCTGGCGGGCTGCGGCTTCCTCGCCGCACTGGTCGCCAACTCCGGGACGGGGGTGAGCGGTTGGGCTCTCGTGCCGCCTCTCCTTCTTGTCGGGCTCGGCATGGGTACCTGCTTCGGCACGGTCTACGACATCACCATCGGCGACATCGAACCGGCCGAGGCCGGCAGCGCGAGCGGTTCCCTCAACGCGGTGCAGCAGCTGGCCAACGCGACCGGCGCGGCGGCCGTGACCACCGTGTATTTCAAGGCAGTTGGCGGCGGCGCGACCCACGCCCTGCTGGTGAGCCTCGCCGTGGTCGGCGCGGCCGTCGCCCTGTGCCTGTGTCTCGTACGGCTGCTGCCCCGCGCGGCACAGGAGGACCGTGGTCACTGACGGTCGACGGTCACGCTGATAGCTTTCGCACCGGCCGGACGACAGCGGGAAGTGAGCCACGGTGGACCGAACTCAGGCCGTGACCCGGTGGTTCACGGCGGACAACAACCCCGTCCAGATCTTCGGCACCGTCGCCGCTCTCACCGTGGGCGCGCTCGCCGTGCGCCCGGTCGGCACCTCCGGCACCGGGCTCGCGGTGCTGTGTCTGCTCGTCCTGGAGTCGCTGCTGCTGTGCACGCGGCTCATCCCCGAGGGCCGGTTCTCGCCCGGCGTGCAGCTCGCGGTGCTGTGTGCCTGGTCGGTCGGGGCGGCGGCGCTGATGAGCCTGGAGACCTCCGGGGCGTCGGCGCTGTTCGCCTACTTCGTGACCGGGCACGCCGGGTACCGTCTCGAAGCCCGCCGTTCGCTGCCCTTCGCGGCGGTCACCAGTGCCTTGTGCGCGGGTGCGCTGCTGTCGCCGTGGAGCGGGCACGGCACCTCGTGGATCGTGGGCGCCTTCACCGGTGTCAGTGTGCTGGTCGGTATCTCCAACCGCGCCCACACCGACGCGTTGCGCTCCGCGCGGGCCGCCGCCGAGCAGGCCGAGCTGGCCGCACGGGCCGTGGCGCGGGCGGAGGCGCTGGCCGAGCGGGCCCGGATCGCCCGGGACGTGCACGACGTACTGGCCCACTCGCTGGCCGGGGTGAACATGCAACTGGAGGTCACCGACGCCCTGTTGGAGGCCGGTGACGTCGACCGGGCCCGGCAGGCGGCCCAGCGGGCGCAGAGCCTGGTGCGCTCGGGGCTGACCGAGGTGCAGCGCACGGTCGGGGACCTGCGCGAGGACGCGCTGCCGCTGGTGGAGACGCTGCGCTCGCTGCTCGCGTCCGCCTCCGACGCCGGTACGCTGACCGTCGACGGGCCGCCGCGTGAACTGCCCGTCCGCCTCGCCCAGGTGATCGTGCGCTGTGCCCAGGAGGCGCTGACCAACGCGCACAAGTACGCGCCCGGCGCCCCGGTCCGAATGCGCCTGGAGTATCCGGAACAGCATGCTGAGGAGACCGTCTTCGAGGTGGTGAACTCCGCGCCGCCGGAAGGCTCTCGGCCGTTGGCCGGCGCGGGGAGCGGGATGGGGTTGGTCGGGATGCGTGAGCGCCTCGACCTGGTGGGCGGCACGGTCACGGCCGGGCCGATCGTGGACGGCGAGGACGCAGGAGGCTGGCAGGTGCGCGTGGTGATCCCGGGATGAGCGACGAGCGGCAGGGCGAACAGCGGCCCGTTGTCCGGGTGGTGGTGGCCGACGACCAGACCGCGGTGCGGGAGGCGCTGGCGACCGTACTGGATCTGCAGTCCGGTGTGGAGGTCGTGGCGACGGCCAGGGACGGCGGGGAGGCCGTGCGGGCGGCCGAGGAGCACGCGCCCGATGTGATCCTGATGGATCTCAACATGCCCCGGGTGGACGGGGTGGAGGCCACCCGGCTGATCGGCGAACGCTTCCCCCGGGTCGCCGTCGTGGTGCTCACCACCTTCGCCGACGAGGAGTACATCCTCGCCGCGCTCGGCGCCGGCGCCCGCGGTTACCTGACCAAGGAATCCGGCCGGGAGGACATCACCCGCGCGGTGCGGGCGGCGGCGGCCGGGCAGTCCGTGCTCGACCCCGCCGTACGGGACCGGCTCGTCGCCGCCGCCGCGCGGGGCGGCACCCCCGTCGAGCGGCCGGGCACCGGACTCGCCCCGGACCTCACCCCCCGGGAGGTGGAGGTGCTCACGCTGATCGGCGAGGGGCTGACCAACCGGGGCATCGCCGAGCGGCTGGTGGTGAGCGAGGCCACGGTGAAGACCCATATCAACAACCTCTTCTCCAAGGCTCATCTGCGGGACCGGGCGCATGCCGTGAAGTACGCGTTCATCCACGGACTGGTGAAGACCCCTGGGTGAGGGCCTGCCCCTGGGCTCCGGCCGGCGCCAGGAGGCGCACGCGGGCCAGGAGCAGGAACACCCGGGTGAGGACCATGGCCAGCGCCATGATGACGAAGAACGGTGCGATGGCGTCCTCGACTATGTGGTGCTCCGCCATGAACGTGCCGAGGTGGTCGCGGAACCAGGTGTTGTGCTCGGCGAGGTAGATGAAGGCGACGCGCAGGGCGACCACCGCCGTCCAGATCGCCACGAAGCCCGCGCCGCAGCGGGTGTGGACCTTGCCCGAGACCGGGTCGCGCTCCACGCCGGTGGTGAAGGTGGCGACGACACCGCAGGCCAGTCCGATCGCGGCGCCCACCAGATAGACGACGATGTCGACGTCCTGGGTGGGCATGCCCTTCAGATAGAAGTAGGCGACCGCGGACACCGTGCCGATCGGCATCAGCACCTTGTGCAGGTCGTACTTCCGGCGCCCGTACTGCGTCAGCATCATCACCGCGAAGATGCCCCCGCTGATCGTCAGCGCCTGCTCCATGTCCGTCATGACGTCGCACTCCTCGGTCTCCGGCGGTCGTCCCGCCGTGCGTTTTCCTGAGATCGACTCTCCCTCCGATGCCGGAAAAGCTCCCGGACCCACGGGTGGAAATCCGGGTGGAGACGCAGGGTGGAGCCTCCCCCTAGGGGCAGCTCGGGGGCCGGGTGCCAAGGGGACCGAGGAGGCGGACGAGACCGAGGCCGAGGGGACCGAATCCCCTACGGCACAAGCACCAGCCGCCCCCGCACCCCGCCCTCCGCGAGTCGCGCGTGCGCCCCGGCCGCGTCCGCCAGGGGGTACGTGTCCGCCACCCGCAGCGTCAGTACGCCCTTCTCCACCAGGGCGACCAGTTCGGCGAGCCGGGCGCCGTCCGCGCTCACCTCCACCGCCCCGGTCCGCACCCCG